>NZ_RZOI01000522.1:0-4432 GCF_004022645.1 Mesorhizobium sp. M4A.F.Ca.ET.020.02.1.1
GTACTCGCGGCGCTTGGCATCGAGCCCGGCAACCGCGTGCTGGAGATTGGCACCGGGACTGGCTACACGGCGGCGGTGATGTCGCGGCTGGCGTCGCGCATCGTCACCATCGACCGTTACAAGACGCTGACCGAGCAGGCCAAACAGCGCTTCGAGGCGCTCGGCATCGGCAACGTCATCGTCCGCCAGGCGGATGGCTCCAACGGATTGCCGAATGAAGGGCCGTTCGACCGCATCGTCGCCTGGGCGGCCTTCGACAGCCTGCCGCGTTTCCTGCTCGACCAGTTGTCGAGCGGCGGTGTGGTCATCGCGCCGATCGGCCCGGAGGAGGGCGAGCAGGTGCTGGCAAAGCTCACCAAAGTCGGCAGCCGCTTCGAGCGCGAGGACATCGGTATCGTCAGGCTGCAGCCGATCCTGCGCAGCGTCGCCTCGGTTATCTAACCCTCCTCGAATATTTTAAGAAAATTTTCGCCGGATTCTAAGGGGTTAACCGGCCAGTAACATTAACGCGCTTTAATCATGACCAGTTTGTACCGGGTCTGTGCGGGTTAGTGCGATGCAATTCAGTGTTTTGAAGGCAAACGGACGCAATCTGGCGCGTGGCTGCGCCGTCCTCATGATCGCAGGCGCCGCCGCGGGGTGCAGCTCCCAGGTCGCCCGCTTCAATGGTGTCGACGACGTCTTCACCTCGTCGACCAACAATCAGCGCGCCATCATCGACAAGCAGGACGTCGCCCAGCCCTATCCGGGCGATGCGGTGGCGCCGGCGCCTGTCGACGGCAGTCATACCCAGTCGGTGAGCCGCTCCAGCCTCGAGCCGGTTTCGGTGCAGCAGTTGCCGCCGCCGGTGTCACAGCCAGCCCAGGCGTCCGCGGCGAAGCCGGTGCGCACCGCTTCGGAGCCGGTCCTGGCGCCGCCCGCCACGCATGTCGACAGGACGACGACCGGCACCGCCGCCCCGGCGACGAAGCCGTTCAAGGAGGCGCAGCCCGACGCGCCGAAGATGGCGGCCGCCGGCACGCCGCGCGCCACCGAGATCGTGGTCCGGGACGGCGAGACCATCTCCGGCCTGGCGCAGCACTACAAGGTGCCGGCCGACGTGATCATGAAGGTCAACGGGCTGAGCGCGACCAAGGGCCTGAAGACGGGCCAAAAGCTGGTCATTCCCGCCTATGCCTATTCGAGCAAGGAGCCGGCACAGAAACTCGCCGACACCAAGCCCGCCAATGCGCCGAAGCCCGCAAGCGCGCCCGAGAAGATCGCCGTGCTGCCGCAGCAGCCGAAGCTCAAGGACGGCAAGTCGGCCGCGCCGGTCGACGCTAACGCCGCCGCTAGCGGATCGAAGGACGCCAAGCCTGCGACGCAGGTCGCTTCGGCTAAGCCGGCCGGCGCCGGCGGCACCTACACGGTCCAGCAGGGCGACACCCTGTCGTCCATCGCCAGGAAGACCGGTGTCGGCGTCGTGGCGCTGAAGCAGGCGAACGGCATGCAGGACGGCCTGCTCAAGATCGGCCAGACGCTGAAGGTTCCAGCCGGCGGCACCGCGACTGTCGCCGCCGCCAAGCCGGTCAAGGTCGACCCGGTGACGACCGCCACCACTCAGCCGGCCGCGAAGCCGACCGAGACGCTCGCCTCCTACACGCCGCCGAAGAAGGACGCCAAGGTCATCCAGCAGGCCGAGGACGACGACGCGGTGGCGCCGGATGCAACCGGCATCGGCAAAATGCGCTGGCCGGTGCGCGGCCGCGTGATCTCCAATTTTGGCGGCGGCAAGGACGGCGTCGACATTGCGGTCCCGGAGGGCACGCCAGTCAAGGCTGCAGAGAACGGCGTCGTCATCTATGCCGGCGACGGGCTGAAGGAATTCGGCAACACCGTCCTGGTGCGGCACGAGAACGGGCTGGTCACCGTCTACGGCCACGCCAGCTCGATCGAGGTGCAGCGCGGCCAGAAGGTCAAGCGCGGCCAGGAGATCGCGCTGTCCGGCATGAGCGGCACCACCGACTCGCCGAAGCTGCACTTCGAAGTGCGCAAGAACTCCGCCCCGGTCGATCCGTCGGGCTATCTCGAATAGAAGAAGAAAAATTGCGGGCCGTCTGAGACCTCCAGTCCAGCCCGCCGGCTCAGCCCGCTCCGCAAGGGGCGGGCTTTTTCAGCTGTCTGCCTGACCTCAATCCTTCAGCGGCTTGCCGAGACGGCCGGCAAGGTCCTGGGTGAACTGCCATGCGACGCGGCCGGAGCGGCTGCCGCGCGTCGTCGCCCATTCCAGCGCCTCGGCGCGCAGCGCATCGGGGTCGATGGCCAGGCCGTGATAGCGGACATAGCCGTCGATCATGTCGAGATATTCGTCCTGCGAACATTTGTGGAAGCCGAGCCAGAGGCCGAAGCGATCGGACAGCGAGACCTTTTCTTCCACGGCTTCCGACGGGTTGATGGCGGTCGAGCGTTCATTGTCGATCATGTCGCGCGGCAAAAGATGCCGCCGGTTCGAGGTGGCGTAGAAGATGACGTTGGCGGGGCGGCCCTCGACACCGCCTTCAAGTGCTGCCTTCAGCGACTTGTAGGAGGTGTCGTCGTGGTCGAAGGAGAGGTCATCGCAAAACAGGATGAACCGGAAAGGCGCCGCCTTGAGCAAACCCATCAGCTTGGGCAGCGTGTCGATATCCTCGCGGTGGATCTCGATCAGCTTGAGCGGCCGATCGAGCTCGTCGGAGGCGTTGACGGCGGCGTGCACCGCCTTGACCAGCGACGATTTGCCCATGCCGCGCGCGCCCCACAACAGCACATTGTTGGCGGCAAAGCCCGAGGCGAAGCGCTCGGTGTTGTCGAGCAGGATGTCGCGCACCCGGTCGACGCCTCGGATCAGCCCGATGTCGACGCGGTTGACCTTGCGCACCGGCTCCAGATAGCCGGGATCGGCCTGCCAGACGAAGCAGTCGGCCGCCGCAAGGTCGGTTTGCGGTACCGGCGGCGGGGCGAGGCGAGTGACCGCTTCGATCAGGCGGTCGAGCTTCTGGTTCAGGGCGTCAAGGGTGCTGTCGGTCATGTCTTGTCTTTTTGGTCTGGCGTTCGGGATCGGCACCGGCGGAAATCCGCTCTTTCGCGGCGGGATAAGAACCGCTTCCAACCTTTTGCCGGAGCATGATCTTTTCCGCGGACCGCACCCGGCATTCGGCGATCATGCTCTAACACGCGCCAACCGGCCGGAAAAGCAGCGGATTCGCCCGGCGGCGCAGTTGCATTGGCAACTTTACCGACTATATTCGGGCCAAATTTCGCGGGGCCGCCTCGTGGCGGTTTTTCACCTTCCAGGAGTATCTTGATGTTCGTTACACCGGCATACGCCCAGGGCGTCGGCGCCTCGCCAGACATGTTCATCAGCATTTTGCCGTTTGTCCTGATTTTCGTGATCATGTATTTTCTGATCATCAGGCCGCAGCGCGCGCAGCTGAAGAAGCGCCAGGAGATGCTCTCGGCGGTGCGGCGCGGCGACACGGTCGTGACCGGCGGCGGTTTCGTCGGCAAGGTGACCAAGGTGATCGACGACCACGAACTCGAGATCGACCTCGGCGGTGGCACCAAGGTGACGGCGCTGCGCTCGACGATCTCGGACGTGCGCGTCAAGGGCGAGCCAGTGGCGAACCAGAATGCCAAGAAATAACCGAATTGAAGGCGGAACGCTGCCGCATGTACGCCTGAACGGATAAGAACGAATGCTCTATTTTTCGCGCCTGAAGATGATCCTGATCTGGCTGGCCGTGGCCGCCACAGTGGTCCTCGCCGCGCCCAATCTCTTCCCTGCCAGCACGTTGGCGCAACTGCCCAACTGGGTGCCGAAGCGGCAGATGACGCTCGGTCTCGACCTGCAGGGTGGTTCGCACATCCTGCTTCAGATGAACCAGAACGACCTGATCAAGGATCGACTGGAGACGTCACGCGACGAGATCAGGACGCTGCTGCGCGACGCCAACCCCAAGATCAACTATACCGGCCTGTCCGGATCCGGGCGCACGGTGCAGGTCCGCATCACCGATCCCAGCCAGATCGACGCCGCCAAGAAGGTGCTGAAGCCGCTGACCGACCCGGTGGCGGCGGGGCTGTTCACCGGCGGCTCCGTCCAGGAGATGACGCTGGACGATTCCGAGCCGGGCCTGCTCAAGTTCACCGTCACCGACGCCGGCATCAAATACCGCACCTCGACGGCGCTGACGCAGTCGATCGAGGTCGTCGAACGGCGCGTCAACGAACTCGGCACCACCGAACCGATCGTGCAGCGGCAGGGCGACGACCGTATTCTTGTCCAGGTGCCGGGCTTGCAGGACCCGCAAAGGCTGAAGGAAATCCTTGGCCAGACCGCCAAGCTGACATTCCAGATGGTCGACCAGTCGATGCCGGTGCAGGACGCGCTCAACGGCCGTCCGCCGGCAGGCTC
>NZ_RZOI01000523.1:0-4428 GCF_004022645.1 Mesorhizobium sp. M4A.F.Ca.ET.020.02.1.1
CTTCGTGCCTCTGCAGAAGACCGTTACGGCGATCCTGGCCGCGATCCGCCATAAGGCCAACCCCGTGATGCTCGATTACCTGCCGGTCTCGGAAGGCGTGGAGGATCACGCAACGCAAACGCTTCTGGCGGTTTCGAAATGCGCCGACATGATCGTACTGTGGCGACGCCTGATCGCCATGGAACTGATGGCGGCGGCCCAAGCCGTTGACCTGCGTGAAGGGATCACGCTGGCGCCGGCAACCGCCGTCATCCACACTTCTGTCCGCACGCATGTCCCGACGCTCAAGGAGGACAGGCCGCTCGGGGCCAACGCCAACGTGCTCTACGCAGCGCTCGCCGACGGCTCTTGGCGGGCCTGAAAAACAAAGAGTTAGCCGCGCTTCTTGAATCGGCGTCAGCGCGACACGCTTCAGATGACCGCCCGACGGCGTCGATTAGCCCGCCGCGATCAGCACAGTACTGTCCGGCGACCAGCTGAGCACCACCGGCTGACCTTCAGCCAACCTTTCGGCGCCGGTGTTCTGCACGATCACCTTCAGCGTCCGGCCGTCGCGGTCGACAAAATAGGTGCTGTTGTTGCCGGCGAAGATACGCTTGGACACCTGTCCCTTGAGCGTATTGGCATTGTCCGCATCGGGCTTCGCCGCGCCGGTCGAGATCTGGATCCGCTCCGGCCGCACCGCGCAACTCGCCTTGGCGCCGGCTGCCAACGAGGGCCCTGACGAGGCATTGATCGCCGTGCCGTCGGGCAGCCGGATGCCGGTGCCGGTCGCGTCGCCGCGAAAGATGTTGGCGTCGCCGAGGAAGGTCGCGGCGAACTCGCTTTGCGGTCGGTCGTAGATCTCTTCCGGCGGCCCCTCCTGCACCAGCCTGCCGTCGCGCAGGATGCCGATGCGGTCGCTCATCGTCAGCGCCTCTTCCTGGTCGTGCGTGACGAAGATGGTGGTGATGCCGATCTCGCGCTGGATGCGCTTCAACTCGATCTGCATGTCGACGCGCAGCGCCTTGTCGAGCGCGCCGAGCGGCTCGTCGAGCAACAGCACGCGCGGCTTGGTGACGATGGCGCGCGCCAACGCCACGCGCTGGCGCTGGCCGCCGGAAAGCTGGTGCGGCCGGCGGGCACCCAGCTTGCCAAGTTGGACGAGGTCGAGTGCCCGCTGCACCTCGGCGGCGATCGTCGCCTTGGCCTCGCCGCGCACCGACAAGCCGAAGGCGACATTGTCTGCGACGCTCATATTGGGAAACAGCGCATAGTTCTGGAACACCATGCCGATGCGACGCTTCTCGACCGGCACGCGCTCGACGCTCTCGCCGCCGATGGCGATGCGGCCGCTGTCGGGAAAATCGAAGCCGGCGATCTGGCGCAGCAAGGTGGTCTTGCCGCTGCCCGACGGCCCGAGCAGCGCGTAGAAGCCGCCGTCGGCGAAATCGATCGAGACGTCATCCAGCGCCTTGTGCGCGCCAAAACTGCGGGAGACGTTCGCTACCTGGACGCCTGCCATTATTTCTCTCCGCCGAATTTGAAGAAGCGTGCCGTGAGCAGCATCAGCGCCATCGACACCACGATGATGATCGTCGACACCGCGTTGATCTCGGGCGTGAAGCCTTTGCGGATCGCCGCATAGATCTCGACCGGCAGCGTCGTCTGGCCTGGGGTCGACAGGAAGTACGAGACCACGAACTGGTCAAACGACACGGCGAAAGCGAACAGACCGCCGGCGATCACTCCGGGCATGATCCAGGGCAGCGTGACGCGGTTCGTCACCTGCCACTGGTTGGCGCCGAGCGAGCGCGCCGCCTCCTCCAGCTCCGGCGCGAAGGTCTGCAACCGGGCCGAGACAACGACGATCACATAAGGCAGCGCCAGCGCGACATGGCCGAGCAGGATGGCTACCAGCCCGCGGCCGATGCCGATGCCGAAGAAGAAGATCAGCATCGCCGTGCCTGTGATCAGCCACGGAATGGCGATCGGCGGGAAGAGCAGCGCCTGCAGGGCCTTCTTGCCCGGGAATTCGTAGCGGTAGAGCGCCAGCGAGGCGGCCGAGCCGAGCACGGTCGAGATGATGGTGGTGATGACCGCGATCTCGATGCTGTTCCAGGTCGCCGCGATCAGCTGGTCGTTCTGCCAGAGCGAGGCGTACCAGTCCGTCGTCCACTCGAGTGGCAATTGGTAGAAGGGCGAGGCGTTGAACGACATCAGCGCCATGATGATGATCGGCAAATAGAGGAAGGCGAGCAGCAGGACGATGTAGAACCGCCCTAGCCATTCGAGGATGCGCGTCGTCGCCATCAGGCGGCCCTCCGCAACACTGGCGAGGCCACCGCCAGGATCACCAGCACGACGGCAAGCAGGATGAACGAGAGAGCGGCGCCCAGCGGCCAGTTGAAGACGGCGACGAACTGGTCCTCGATGACGGTGCCGTAGAAAGTGCCGGTGCGGCCGCCGAGAATACGCGGCTCCATGAAGGAGCCGACGACCGGCACGAAAATCAGCGCCGCCCCCGCGATCAGGCCCGGCATCGACAGCGGTATGATGACGCGCCAAAGAACCTGCCGCCGCGAGGCGCCGAGCGAGCGGCCGGCCTCGATCAGCGAATCGTCGATCGCCTGCAGCGTCAGGTAGCAGGTCAGCACCATGTAGGGCACGTAGGAGTGCACCAGGCCGATGATGACGGCCGGGTAGGAATACATGAGATCGATGTTGATCTTGAACGGCAGCACGGCGTTGAGTGCCGTGTCGAGGATGCCGCCCTCGCGCAGCACCATCGCCCAGGAGAAGATGCGCACCAGCCCGTTCGACCAGAACGGCAGGATGACGAGCAGGAAGATCGCCTCCCGGCTGCGTCCCTTCAGCACCTTGGCCAGCACATAGGCCGCCGGATAGCCGATCACCACGCACCAAAGGGTGACCTCGAGGCCGAGCCGCAGCGAGGCAAGCAGAAGCGTCAGATAAAGGCTCTGCGAGAAGAAGGCCGCGTAGTTGTCGAGCGTGAACGCCCATTCCTTCCCGGCCAGCGGCAGGTCGGTCATGAAGGAGAAGAAGACCATGGCCGACAGCGGCAGGAAGATCGCCACCGTCAGCCACAGATAGGCCGGCAGGAGAAGCGGCAGGGCCGGCCTCAGTCCGCGCCGCGAACCGATCGCATGCTGGTCAGCCATGGATGCCTCTCCTCCCCGAAAGACGCCGACTACTTCACGTTGACCTTCAGCTCCTGCCAGAGCGCCAGGTACTTCTCGCGCTGCTCGTCGGTGACCGGCGCCTGGAACTGGATGCGCTTGGCGACGTCCGGATCGCCCATGACCTTGCGGTTGAATGCATCCTCGGGCAGCGCCTCGACCGCTTTGGTGTTGGCCGATACCGGCGCGCCGACCTTGGTGACCCATTCGACGTAGAATTTCGGGTCGATCATGTAGTTGATGAAGGCTTCGGCGCCCTCGACATTCTTGGAGCCTGCCGGGATCGAGAAGGCATCGAGCCAGGCGACGGCGCCTTCCTGCGGGATAACCAGCGAGACCGGCAGCTTGAAATGCGTCTTGGCGCGATCGGCCGAGCCGCTCCAGTAGGTGCCGATGTCGATCTGGTTGGAGGCGACCATCTGGTTCCAGTCGTTCTCCGAGCTCCAGAACGTCTTGATCTGCGGCATCAGCGAGGTGAGCTTCGCCTTGACCGCTTCCATGTCCTTGATGTCGTTTATGTTCTGGCCACTGGCGATGGCGCCGAACTGCACCGCCTCGACGGCGTCATCACGGATGATGACGCGGCCCTTATGCGCCGGATCCCACATTTCGGCGATGCTCGTCGGCGGCTTGGGGAACGACTTCTCGTTGATCGCTAAGGCGGTCAGCCCCCACACCCACGGCACGCCATAGACCTTGCCGTCATGGTTGAGCATCGGTGAGCCGGCCTTGTCCTTGCTGATGTCGGCGTAGTTGGCAAGCTTCGAGACGTCGATCGGCTGGATCAGCTTGCCGGCCATCGCCTGATCGTTGAAGGCGGCATTGATCATGACGACGTCGTAAAGGCCGGGATTGGTCCTGAGCTTGGTCAGCATCTCCTGTTCGGAGTTGAAGAAGTCGTTGACCACCTTGTTGCCGGTCGCCTTCTCGAAGGCTGCGATCGCCCATGGCTCGTCGGCGCCGTAACCCTTCCAGTTGAGCACATGCACTTCACCGGCATTGGCGGCAAGCGTGAATGCTGAAGCGAAGACGGCCGTGGCCGTCAAAAAAGCGGTCAGTCTGGGCATGCGCATGTTTCTTTCCTCTCATTGTTTGCCCGGTTGGCGGGCTTGTTAAGTTGTGGCCTCTCGTTCCCGGTCCTGCGCGATCGCCGCTTGAACGCGCCGGGCAAGGAATTCCTGGGTTTCGGCGTCGGTCGGCGCCGACGATCCGCCATGGCGGGTAACGGAAATCGCTGCCGCCGCATTGG
>NZ_RZOI01000524.1:0-4417 GCF_004022645.1 Mesorhizobium sp. M4A.F.Ca.ET.020.02.1.1
CCTGTGCGGTGGCGCGTTCGGCTCGCCGCAAATGCTGCTGCTTTCCGGCATCGGTCCGGCGGCGGAGCTGGCAGTGCACGGCATTCCGCTCGTCCATGAACTGCCCGGTGTCGGCAAGAACCTGCAGGACCATCTCGATTTCATCCTGGCCTGGAAGTCGCGCGAGACCGAGCTGATGGGCATCGGCCTCCGCGGCCTGCCCGGACTGCTCAGCCATATGCTGCGCTGGCGCAGGGACGGCACGGGCATGATCGCCACGCCCTACGCGGAGGCCGGCGCCTTCCTCAAATCCGATCCGGCGCTCGAACGGCCCGACCTGCAACTGCATTTCTGCATCGCCATCGTCGACGATCACGGCCGCAAGCTGCATATGGGCTATGGCTTCTCCTGCCATGTCTGCGTGCTGAGGCCCTATTCGCGCGGCGAGGTTGGGCTGTCCAGTCCAGACTCGCTGGCGCCGCCGCGCATCGACCCGCGCTTCCTCGAGGACGAGCGCGACGCCGAGCTTCTGCTCCGGGGTGTGCGGATGATGCGCGGCATTCTGGAGTCGCCGGCGCTGGCCAGGTATCGCCAGAAGGAAATCTATACCGCTGGCGCTGCCAGCGACGCCGAGCTGATGGCGCATATCAGGGCCCGCGCCGACACGATCTATCACCCGGCCGGCACCTGCAAGATGGGCATCGACGAGATGGCCGTCGTCGATCCGCAGTTAAAGGTGCGCGGGTTGCAAGGGCTGCGCGTCGTCGACGCCTCGGTGATGCCGACACTCGTCGGCGGCAACACCAATGCGCCGACGATCATGATCGCCGAGAAGGCGGCGGATATGATCCGGGCGGCTGCCTGACGCCGTCTTGGTCAGACCAGCCTCTCCGGTTTTGCTCCGGAAGCCTTGCCTTTGTTGCTCACCGGGCGCCACAGAATCAATCTGGTAGGACCAATCGTGCGATTTGCGCTTCCCCTCCGCCCTGCTTGCCCTTACGATAGGGCTATATTTCGCGCCTCGAAATAAATAGCCAGCTAAGGGAGGAACCGGCATGGCAGGCAAAAGGATTCTGATGCTCGTTGGCGAGTTCAGCGAGGAGTATGAGATTTTCGTCTTCGAACAGGCCATGCATGCGGTTGGCCATACGGTGCATGTCGTGTGCCCCGACAAGAAGGCCGGCGACATCTTGAAGACCTCGCTGCACGATTTCGAAGGCCACCAGACCTACACCGAAAAGCTCGGCCACCACTACATCCTCAACAAGACCTTCGCCGAGGTGAACCCGGCCGACTACGACGCCGTCTATGCGGCCGGCGGGCGCGGGCCGGAATACATCCGCATCGACAAGCGCGTGCAGGCGCTAGTCAGGCATTTCCACGAGACCGGCAAGCCGATTTTCACCATCTGCCACGGCGTGCAGATCCTGATCGCCGTCGACGGTGTGGTGCGCGGCCGCGAGGTCGCGGCGCTGCAATACTGCGAGCCGGAAGTGACGCTCGCCGGCGGCATCTACATCGATGTCGCGCCGACCGGCGCCCATGTCGATGGCAATCTGGTATCGGCCAAGGGCTGGCCTGGCCTTGCAGCGTTCATGCGCGAATGCCTGAAGGTGCTCGGCACCGAGATCCGCGACGGCAAGGCGCTGATGCGCGACGAACGCAAGGCGGCTTGAAATATCGGGAAAAGCGCCGCTCGCAGCGGTTCCAGTCCCATGGAACCGCTGATCCTCTAAGCCTCTGATTTCTTGTGCAATTCCAGGCGGAAACCGGGCTGCGCAGCCTTGCTGGAATTGCTTCAGGCGCGGCGGCGCGTCCGGTCTTGCGGATGCGCAGCTACTGGCGGCGTTCGCCGTTGGCCGCCCTGGTTTCGATGTCATCGAGCTGGTCGAGCAGGTCGCGGAAATGCTCGGGCGTGTTCGTTTCCAGGCGGAATGACG
Source organism: Mesorhizobium sp. M4A.F.Ca.ET.020.02.1.1 (assembly GCF_004022645.1). Taxonomy (NCBI): domain Bacteria; kingdom Pseudomonadati; phylum Pseudomonadota; class Alphaproteobacteria; order Hyphomicrobiales; family Phyllobacteriaceae; genus Mesorhizobium; species Mesorhizobium sp. M4A.F.Ca.ET.020.02.1.1. The sequence continues at coordinate 1,920 of NZ_RZOI01000524.1, forward strand.
GCAGCGTGCGCAGGAAGCGCTTCGTCGCTTCGCTGCCAAGCTGTCGTCTGATATCGGCGGCGAGTTCCGCGCGCCTTTCGCTTTTGTTGCCGCTCATCGTCCCAAATCCTGTGTCGGCTTCGAAACTCCCTCAACCCGGCAATGGTTCCCTCGCCGCCGCTTTCTCGCAAGCGAAGCCGGCGATCAAGGTAAAATTTGATTTAATATCGAACGGTCCCCTGGAGACGCAGCGAAACTGCGTTGGCTCGCTTGCCCCTTGATTTTTGGCCTTCAAACCTCGATATCGGGCGCAAATCCAAACCATTCGGAATGACGGGAAACGGCGATGAGCGACCAGGCAAAAGACGAACGCGCGCCCGAGGATATGGAGCCTACCGAGGCCACCGGCGAACGTGCGGAAGGCAGCGTCGACGGCGACTACGAGGCGCTGGTGCGGCTGCTGAAGGAAAACGAGGAATTGAAGGACCGAGCGCTTCGCGTCGCGGCAGAGATGGAGAACCTGCGCCGTCGCACCGTGCGCGACGTGCATGACGCGCGCGCCTATGCGGTGGCCAATTTCGCGCGCGACATGCTGTCGGTGTCGGACAATCTGCGCCGCGCGCTGGACGCCATTCCGGCCGAAGCCAAGGCGTCGGGCGATGCCGGCTTCAAGGCCCTGATCGAGGGCGTCGACCTTACCGAGCGCGCCATGCTTGCGGCGCTGGAGCGGCATGGGGTGAAGAAGCTCGCGCCGGAAGGCGAGAAGTTCGACCCGAACTTCCACCAGGCGATGTTCGAGGTGCCCAATCCCGATGTTCCCTCAGGCACCGTCGTCCAGGTCGTCCAGCCCGGCTATTCGATCGGCGACCGCGTGCTGAGGCCAGCCATGGTCGGCGTCGCCAAGGGCGGCCCGAAGGCCGCTGTCGCCGAGGCGCCGGTCGAGCCGGGGCCGGTGAACGAGCAGGCCGAGAAGGATGCCTGATAGTGAGTAGCGAATAGGGAGCAGTGAGTAGGGGGACAGATACTAATCTGCGGCTTCGTGCTATTGCCCTACTCCCTATTCGCTATTCACTACTCGCTCAGCCCATGAACCTCATCGAGCTTCTCGACTATGCCGGCGTCGCCGTCTTCGCGGCGACAGGCGCGCTTGCCGCTTCGCGCAAGCAACTCGACATCATCGGCTTTCTGTTCCTGGCCTGCGTCACCGGTATCGGCGGCGGCACGTTGCGCGACGTCATCCTCAACCTGCCGGTGTTCTGGGTCGCCAACCGCGACTATGTGCTGATCTGCGTGGTGGTCGCGGTGCTAGTCTTCTTCAGCGCCCACCTGGTCGAATCCCGCTACAAATTGCTGCTCTGGCTCGACGCCATCGGCCTCGCCGCCTTCTCGGTGATGGGCGCCGCCAAGGGCCTCGCCATCACTGGCTCACCGGTCGTCGCCACCATCATGGGCGTGCTGACCGCCACCTTCGGCGGCATCCTGCGCGATCTTCTGGCGGGGGAGCCGTCGGTGCTTCTGCGGCCCGAGATCTACGTCACGGCGGCTCTTGCGGGTGCGGCCCTTTTCACCGTCGGTGACCTTGCCGGCCTGCCGCCGTTGGCGGCGGGTCTGCTGGGTTTCGCCGCGGCATTCATTGTGCGCGGCGGCGCGCTCAAATTCGGCTGGGCCTTTGCGTCTTACAAAAGCAGGCCCGGACGGCGGCCGGAGGATATTCCATGAGAGAGAGCGAATAGCGAATAGGGAGTAGCGAATAGGGGCTGACGCAGCTCCCGCTGGTCAGTATTCGCTGTTCGCTGAGTTATGCCGCGAAGCGCTGGGCTTCCCCGCCATAATAGTTGACGTAGCGCGCACCGATCTCCTTGACCGGCATGACGACAAAGACGTCGACGGTCGAGAATTCATGATCGATGACGCAGCCGTCGCCGATGCGGGCGCCGACGCGCAGGTAACCCTTGACCAGCGGCGGCATCGCCGCGATCGCGGCCTTGGCGTTGACCGCCTCGATCGGCATCAGGTCCATGGGGCAGTAACGGCCCGCGACCGCCTTGACGTCCCAAGCCGAATTGGTGCGGCAGTGATGGGCGAGATAGGTCAAGGCCTCGGCATGCGCTGCCGGCACGATGCCGTGGAAGGAGGCGCAGCCGGTCATCACGCCGATGCCGTAGTGGTTGATGTAGGCCCAGATGCCTTGCCACAGCGCCTCGATGGTGCGCTTGGAACGGTATTCCGGCAGGACACAGGAGCGGCCGAGCTCGAGGAAACGCTGACCGGGATGACGGGCGATCAGCTTGGTCAGCTCGAACTCGCCCTCGGAATAGAAACCGCCAGCCGTCGCCGCGATTTCCTGCCGCAGCAGCCGGTAGGTGCCGACGATGCGGCGGTGCTCAGGGCCGGGGAGCGAGGTGTCGAACACCAAAAGGTGATCGCAGAGCGGGTCGAAACGGTCGGCGTCGCGACGGTTCTGCGCCTGGAACAGGTCCTTCCTGGCACCGAGCTCGTCATAGAATACCCGGTAGCGC
>NZ_RZOI01000525.1:0-4414 GCF_004022645.1 Mesorhizobium sp. M4A.F.Ca.ET.020.02.1.1
CCAGCGCCGAGACGGTGATGGCGGTGCCGATCGACATGGCGAACACCGACAGCAGGCCGCCGAGCCAGAGCCCGTTGAGCAGGGCGAAGCTCAGCACGATCAGCGCGCCGGAGCAGGGGCGGATGCCGACGGCCGCCACCGCCGACCATGCCGTGCGCCAGTCGAAATTGTCGCCCGACAGCAGCGCCGGATCGGGGGCGTGCGAATGGCCGCAGGTCTCGCAGACCTCGCCGGCGGCGTGGTCATGATGGTGATGATCGTGGCCGGCGTGATCATGCGCGCCATGATCGTGATGATGGTGATCGTGTGCGCCGTGGCCATGCGAATGGTGGGCTGCATTATCGTGATCATGGTCGTGAGCATGAAGCGCGTGCGCATGGGCATGTGCAGCGTGCGAGTGCCCCGCGTGGGAATGGCCGGCATGCGAGTGACTGGCATGGGCGGCTGACAGGCTGTAGGCGGGACCGGCGCCGAACAGGCGGCGGATGGCGGGGCCCGCCTTGCGCCAGAGCAGCCAGGCGCCGAACAGGGTGACCAGCACATAGCTCGAGATTTCCAGGAACCACGCCGCATCGGTCATCGACACCGTGGTGCCGCGCAGCACAAAATAGGCAAGCATCATGACCACGACCGCCGTCAGGCCCTGCAGCAGCGCCGAGACGAAGGACAGCATGATGCCGCGCTTCAACGCCACTTCATTGGCCACCATATAGGACGAGATCACCGCCTTGCCGTGGCCGGGGCCGGCGGCATGGAAGATGCCATAGGCGAAGGAGAGGCCGATCAGCAGCCACAGCTTGCTGCCGTCCTCGCGCATCGCTTTCATGGCGACGGCGAGCGAATGGTAGAATTCCTGCTGCCTGAGATTGATCCACATCAGGATGTGGGCGAAGGGCCCGGAGGTGGAGGGCGCCGTGCCGTCATTGGTGCCGATGCCGAGCGAGCTCTGGGCGTGGGCGACATCCGGCAGATGGGTGATCACCAGGGTGGCGGCCGCTAGGCCGAGCGCCAAACGCAGCGACGGTTTCATCACCGGATCTATCCTTCTGGCGAGCAGTTCAGTTCGAGCTTTGTGGCGAAGATCTTGCTCATGTCGGTGCCTGTCGGATCGTTGAAGAACGCTTCCGTCAGGGACTTCTGGTTCTCGGCGATCGCCTCGTCCGGATCGGGGCGGATGACCTTCTTGGTGCAGGTCGAGGGCAGGCCCTCCACGGTGAGGTTCGCATCGTCGGTGAAGTCGATCGCGGTATAGAAGGTGGGGTCATAGACGCCGATGTCGATCTTGCCGGCGAGCCTGATCGGAACCTTGGGCTCGGATTCGAACAGGATGATCAGCTGGTCGTTGTCGAAATTGGCCATGAGATGTGGAGGAGGGGTCATCGCCACGTCCTTGCCGTCCTGGGTGACGAGCTGGAAATAGTTGAACTCCGCCAACGAAGAATGGACGGTGTCGGCCACTTCCTTCAGCTCCTTGTCGTCAAGCTTCAGGTCGGAGTTCTTGTCGAACTCCATCATCACCGTACTCGAAAACAGGTCGTCAAAACGCCAGAGATGGCGCAACGCCTTCACACTTTGGTGATCCTCGCTGAGGATGACGTCGAGGCGAGCCTCGGCGAAGACGTGCGGATGCACTTCGGCCGGTTCGACCGCCGCGAAGGTCGCCGCCATGGCCGAAGCCAGCATGATTGCTTGCCGTTTCAGGTGCATTGCGGATGGCGATTCCATGGGATTGGGACGACTGTCGAGAGTTACCAGAAAGGGGGCGAAATTGGGACCGTGTCAGGCGCTTTCGCGTGTCTTGAACCACTGCACCAGGAAATCGACAAAGACGCGCACCTTTGCCGGCAGATAGCGCCGGTGCGGATAGACGGCGAAGATGCCGCTGCCGGAGAGCAGGCGGTCGTCCAATGCCGTCACCAGCCGGCCGCTCTCGATCTCGGGGATAGCGATGAAATCGGGCAGCATGGTGAAGCCAAGGCCGGCAACGGCCGCGGCCCTCGCGGTCATCGGGCTGTTGACCTCGATCGGGCCGGAGACCGACACGCTCATCGTGTCGCCGGCGTCGCCTTTGAACGGCCAGTTGGTCAGCCAGCGGCCATTGGTGTCGATGATGCAGGGGATGCGGGCGAGGTCCTGCGGACGCATCGGCATGCCGTGCTTGGCGATCAGGTCCGGCGATGCGCACAGCCTGACAGAAAAGGGCGCAAGGCGCCTTGCGATCAGCGAGGAGTTCTCCAGCCTGGAGATGCGCACGGCGAGGTCGAAGCCCTCCTCGACCAGGTCGACGAAACGGTCATCGAGATGGATGTCGAGCACGATGTCGGGATGCTCCTTGGCGAAGTCGATCAGCGACTGGCCGATCGGCGCGTCGGCGAAGGTGCGCGCCGCCGAAAGCTTGATGCGGCCGCGCACATCGCCGGAGGATTCGCGCACCGCATCGGCCAGACTGTCGACCTCGCGCACGATCTCGGAGGCGCGCCTGTAGTAGGTATGGCCGGCCTCGGTCATCGAGAACTGCCTGGTGGTGCGGTTCAGGAGCAAGGCGCCTAGCTCGTCCTCCAGCTCGCGCACATATTTCGACAGCAACGCCTTGGAGCGACCGATCTTGCGCGCGGCGGCCGAAAAGCCTTCGGCCTCGACGACGTCGATGAAGGCGCGCATGCGGGTCAGCGTGTCCATGGCTCAGGCCTTTCGTGCGGCGTCGAGGAGTTTGCGGCCGAGCCGTATCAGGGCGACGTCGCTTCCGGAAGGGCCGAGCAGTGACAGCCCGAACGGGGCGCCGTCGACCGATCCGAGCGGCAGCGTGATCTGCGGGAAACCGGAGAGGCCGGAGAGGCACAATAGATGCAGTGCCCTTTCGCGGTAGGTCTGCAGCTGTTCCGGCGCGCTCTTGACGAGCGGCGCCGCGCCCGGAACCGTCGGCAGGACGAGAAAGCCATGGCTGCCGAGCAGGGCGGCGAGCTCGGCGCGGAAGGCCAGCCGGCGCGCCTCTTCGGTTGCGACCGTCCTGGCATCGACGGCTCGGCCAAAAGCGAAACGCTCGTCGACGCCCGGCCCGAGACCGCGCTCGCCGCTGCTGATCCAGTCGCCATGCTCCTGCCATGCCTCGAAGGCCTGCAGGCGGCGAAAGCACCAATAGAGCTCGTCGGGGAAGGAGGCGAAACTGTACTCCACCTGCGCCGGCTCGCCGATGACGGAAGCGGCGAGCGCCTTCATTCTGGTATATTCGGTGGCCTCGGCCGTGCCCGACACTAAGGCGTCCAGCCAGCCGATCGACAGCGGCCGGTTGAGCCCATGCTGGTGCGGGTCGCGGCCGAGGAGCAGCTTGCCGACCGCCTCATAGGTTTCGATGTCGTCGGCGAACCAGCCGAAGGTGTCGAAGCTCGGCGCGAGCTTCATGGCGCCGTCGAGCGATATGCGGCCATGCGTAGTGCGCAGCCCGATCAGGCCGCAAAACCTAGCCGGGGCGCGGATCGAGCCGCCGGTGTCTGAGCCGGTGGCGATGTCGGCGAGCTTGCCCGCCACCGCCGCCGCTGATCCCGACGACGAGCCGCCGGTGACGCGCTCGGGCGCGGCCGGGTTCACCGGGAAGGGAAAATGCGCGTTCTGGCCCATCAGCGAGAAGGCAAGCTCGTCGGTCTGGGTCTTGCCGACGAATCGCGCGCCGGCGTCGAGAATGATCTGTACCGCCGGAGCGGTTTGCGAGGCGGCGTGGGCGTCGGCGAATTTGCCCGGATTGCCGCAGCCGGTGCGGTAGCCGGCGACGTCGTAGATGTCCTTGACGGCCAGCCGCAGCCCTGCCAGCGGGCCCAGTTCCGCATGCGCGACAGGCATTTGGCGAAGGTTGAGGAAGGCGTTGAACGGTCCGTGCGTGCCTGTCATCGTTCGATATCCGGATACGGTATTCCGTAGATTGTTCGATGCCGGAAATTTTACAACCGCAGCTTACGATTTTTATTGATTGTGAAATCCATCGCTCCTATATCGCGCTTGCCCAAAGTCGCACGTGCCTGTGGGTGTCCGCCGATCCTCGAATGGTGAGGGCAATCGGTAAGGTAACTGGAGCCAACCACTCCAGTCGGTCAGTGGCCAACCACAAGATCGAGGACACCTTGAAGCAACGACGGTGCGGGCCTTTCTGGTTCTCTTCCGGTTGTCCAAAGACCGGGGTTACTAAAGAGGCACACCTTCATTGCCGGCAGTGCGGACGGGTCTCCCATCCAAGCCAAGGCAGACAAAGCGAACCGAGGCCGGGCAAGGCCAAGGTTCACCGCCGCGAGACGGCATTTCATGGTTCCGGGGTCTCCACCGGCTGGTTCCATGGATTTTCCGTCCCGCCTTTGTCCACCGCGTGTTCGCGAGGCCGACAGCCCGCGTCCCGCAGCCTTATTGCGCGCCGAAAGGCGTTATGGAG
>NZ_RZOI01000526.1:0-4401 GCF_004022645.1 Mesorhizobium sp. M4A.F.Ca.ET.020.02.1.1
TGCTGGGCAAGGGGACACTCATATCTTCCATGGTCCGACAGGCCAACTTTCGAGAGCCTCTCCTCCAACTCGAGCAGGAAATGGGCGGTGCGGCTCATCGCGTTCCGTCGTCCGACATTCACGAGATGTTCGGCAAGGATGGCGTTCAGCCGGGCCAGGGCGCAGGCGATCTTGTTCCCGAAGCGACCTTCCGACAGGGCGGCATCGACCAATGCTTTCCTGGAAATTTCATAGACAGCTAGTTCGGTTATGGACGCCAATGACGCGAAACGGGGTCCGTCCACGAAGTGGAAACCGACAATGTCCCCCCAGAGAGGAGTGTCGATGATCTGCCGCTCTCCATCCAGCAGCTCGCGGTAAAGGATGGCCCAACCTGATTTTAGGATGAATACCGTGTCGTCGGTGTCATCCTGGCGGCATATCACCGAATGGGGTTTGTAGATTTTCGCGGAAACACCGAAGGAATCGTTGTTTCCCCAGCCGTTCTTCGACAACGTCCCCCCTACGGGATGCGAGCGCATGAACTGCAACAGCGTTTGCATGAAGCTTCGCGTGTTTGCCCCAAATTACCGCGCAACCTACAATAGCCGCTCGCGGAAAGCCAGTTGTACGCTGCTTATTCCTTGATCGGCCTCCTCTTTGAATGACGGACCAGATGCTTACGCACTGCCAGAAGTGCCGCAGCCTGTTAGCCAATGTTGAAAAGTGCGGAGCCCTCTTCGGCACACAACATTCTGACCCGGCCGCTGATACTGACGCAATAGCGATTCAACCAACGCTGCTTTCTTGGCTCATTTTTGGCCGAAGCTTGCTCGACGTCGATCGGCCCGACCGCAGCTTGCCGGCAATGGCAGAAGACCTCCCGTGATGGTCCAGGCGCTGATCAGGAAGTTATCGATGGCGCGTTCTACGACCGTATTTCAGCTTGGTGGCGGTTCGAACAGACGCGCTTGCTCCGCGAGATCGAACGGCATGGCGAGGCCGAGGAATCATACACGGAGGATGGAATGCGCCTGCTGGCGCTGGCGCGCAATACCCGGCAACTGTTCGCCCGGCAGGCTCCTCGCGAGAAGAAGCGGCTTCTAAGCTTGGTACCTGTCGAACTGCGCGTGTGACGAAGGGAAGTTCGCGCGGTGTTCCGACAACCATCTGATTTGCTTACGGAAACAACTGCAACGCTTCGACCGGGAAAGCCAAAGGAGCCAAATTGTCAACAGAGCATCCTGTTTGGCTGGGGCGCCAGGATTCGAACCTGGGAATGTCGGTACCAAAAACCGATGCCTTACCACTTGGCGACGCCCCAACAGCCGCAACGTGCCCGCTGAGCGCGGCCTTATAGGACGAGCCGCCGCAAAGCTCAATGCTTGGACGGGCTGCGTCCAAGGCAATCTTGCCGCATGTTTCCCGCCACGGACCGTCGCGCGTTTGGGGGCATGAGTGTCGTACGCGACGCTTGGATTGAAAAGCCGCGGGTTGCGGTCTACTCGCCCCAGACCGCCAGCTCGTTGCCCGCCGGATCCGCGAAATGGAAGCGCCGCCCTCCAGGAAACGGGAGGATCGGCTTGACGATGGTGCCGCCGGCATTCTCAACCGCGGCAAGCGTTTCCTCCAGCGCGTGCGAATAAAGCACCGGCAGCGGTTTGGCGGCGGCTTCGCCGGCATCGGCCTGGAAACCGCCGTCAATTCCTTCGGCAAAGGCCGAATAGGTCGGCCCATAGTCGGTGAACGACCAGCCGAGGGCGGCGCTGTAGAAGGCTTTCACGCTGTCCAGCGTGCCGCCGGTTGCCGGCAGTTCCAGATAGTCGAGCTTCCCGGTCAGTTTCATGACGCAACTCCCCAAAATGTTCTCGTTATGTTCTATATCGACGGACATCGACCCGCAAGCCCCTCTAGAGAAACCGCCTTCAGCTCAGCCTTTGCGGCCGCCGAGCTGACGGTAGAGCTCGGCGTAGGATTTCCCCATCCTGTCGGCAGTGAAGAGGCGCACGTACCGGTCGCGCGCGGCTCGTCCCCAACTCGCCGCCTCCGTCGGCGAGGCAATCAGCCGGTTTATCGCCTCGGCAAGCCCGGCCGGATCTGAAGGCGGCACGACGAGCCCGGTTGTGCCGGCCTCATTGACGTAGCTCGTGCCCGTTCCGATTTCGCACGAGACCATCGGCTTGCCGCGCATCGCCGCCTCGACCAGCGAAAGCCCGTAGGCCTCCGACCTCTGGTTCGAAGGAAAGACGAAGCCAAGGCAATTGTTGAGCAGCGCCATCTTGCGCGGCTCGCTCACTTCGCCAAGGAAGATCACGTTGTCGCGGCGCAGCGTTTCGGCCTGCAGCCTGAGCTCCGCTTCAATGGGCCCCGAGCCGGCTATGACGATCTTGCAACGGACTTGGCCGGCGGCCTCGATCAGGACATCCAGTCCCTTGTAGTAACGCAGGACGCCGACGAACAGCACGAACGGCCCCGGAATTGTCGACCGGCACCAATCATTGTCGGCATCGGTAGGGGAGGGGTAGGCGCCTTCGTCGATGCCGATGGGAATGACCTTCGTCTTGGCTCTGAATGCCGCAAGAATGGGGCTCGATCGCAGGTAGTCCGGGGATGTCGCCACGATGGCGTCGACATCGCCCAGGAAGCGCATCATCAAAGGCCGGTAGAAAGGCAGGATGAGTCGCTGCTTGACGATATCGGAATGGTAGGTGACGAGCGCCGGCTTGCCGTGGCGGGACTGAAAATGCACCACGTCCATGAGCGGCCATGGAAAGTGATAGTGGATCAGGTCGGCCTTGGCCGACAGAGCCCGGAACTTGCGGAAAACCTCGCGCGAGAATCCCGTCGACGCCAGCTCGAAATCCAGCTTCGCCTTTGTGGTCATATGTTCGTCCAGGGGGCGCGTCGCCTCGTCGGGCGTGCGGCTGAGCGACAGCACTTCCGTTTCGATGCCATGACGGGACGTGCTTTGGGCGACGGCATGGATCGTCCGCTCGACGCCGCCAAAAGTGTCCGGCCAGTAGGTCTTGAAAAAATGCAGGACTCTCAAGCCACGGTCCTTCGTCTTTGTCCGATGGCCTGTTCAAAGATGTCGAGCATGCCTCTGGCGTGATTTTTCCAGGTGAAACGTTCGGCGTTCCGGCGCGCCCCGGCCGCGATCGCCTGGCGCAATTGCGCATCACTGCAAAGCCGGCCGAACGCGTCGGCGATCGCCCTGGGATCGTTCGGATCGACAAGAATGGCGCTTTGGCCGGCGACTTCCGGCATCGAGGATGTGTTGGACGTCAGGACCGCTTTGCCGAATGACTGTGCCTCGACAATCGGAAAGCCGAAACCCTCATAGAGGGACGGCATCGCCAGGAAAAGGCAATTCGCATAGAGCGTTGCAAGCATCCCGTCGTCCACGAACCCGGTGAAGACGACGTTCATCTCGAGCCCGGCGCGGCGCACGTCGTCGGCCAGGCTCGTCTGTTTCCAGCCACTGCCGCCGACGATGACCAGGTCGCAGGCGGACCGGGCGCTGGCGGGCAGCAGGCTGTAAGCCTCTATCAGCCTGCCCAGGTTCTTTCTCGGCTCGAGCGTGCCGACGAAAAGCGCATAAGGCCTGGTGATGCCGACCTGCTCCAGGCTTGAAACGCCGCCCGGGGCGGGGAGCGACGTCGTGCCGGGGGCGACTGTACTGATCGGCGACCGCAGCCAGGAGAACTCCGTCGTCAAGGCGGTAGCCGTGGCGTTCGAATCTGCCACCACCCTATCGGCTCTTCGCAATGCCGGCTTCATCAGCAGGCGCTCGCCGATACGGGTCCGGGCGCGCATGGTCTCCGGCGCGTGCACCCAGACAAGATCGTGGATGGTGACGACACGGGCGATCCGCTCGGCAAGGATGAGGGGCAAGCGGTGAGCCGGCCCCCAGAACACCTCCACCCTGTCGCGCGAGGCCAAGGACGGCAGGATGGCTTGCCCCCACAGCGCGCGGGCGGGGAGGGACCTGAACCCTGCGGTCCGCAAGGCCACTCCGCTCGGGATACCGTAGCTGGGGTTGACCTGGCCGGGAGCGTAGACAAAGACCTCGGCACCGAGCGCCGACAGGGCCTTGATCGAACTGTGGACGAACCTGCCGATGCCATCGGTGGCCGATCCCAGGTTCCTGCCATCGACCCCGATTCTCAATCTTTTCTCCCGGAAATGAACTGAGCGAAGCATCCGGATATTGCCGTGGGCAGCAGACGGGCGATTGGAAGCGCGACCTGCTCGGAACGGTCGCGACACTAGCCCCTAACAGACATCCCGCCAATTCGGCAACACGAAGCGGGAGGACAAGTCTCGGGTGGGGGAAAACTGCTTGCGCCTCAGCCTCAGGATGATAGATGCACTCTGTTAACCTCCCGATTTCGAGGGCGAGCTGCTGCCAAAGCTGATCAT
>NZ_RZOI01000527.1:0-4395 GCF_004022645.1 Mesorhizobium sp. M4A.F.Ca.ET.020.02.1.1
GGCGGACTTCGCCGACCAAGCGATCCGCCTGCTCGACCATCTCGGCCTCGACCGCGTCGCGGTTGTCGGCCATTCCATGCGCGCGCTGGTCGCGCAGGAGATCGCGCTGCGCGCGCCGTCGCGTGTCAGTTCCGTCATTTGCCTCAACGCCGTCTTCCGCCGCCCGCCGGAACTTGCGCAAGCGGTGCGCGAACGGGCGGCCGCCCTCGGCGGCCATGGCGATCCCCAGGCCATCGCCGCGACGATCGCGCGCTGGTTCGGCGATCCGATCCCGCCGGATCTGGCCGACGCCGCCGCGACCGCGCGAACCGCGCTCGAGAGCGTCGATGCCGAAGGCTACGCCCGCACCTATCGCCTCTTTGCCAGCGCCGACACAGCCCATGTCGATCGCCTGGCCGAGCTTGCCACGCCGGCGCTGTTCATCACCGGATCGGAGGATCGCAATTCCACCCCCGCAATGTCCGCCGCCATGGCGCGGCTCGCGCCATCAGGACAATGCCTGGTGCTGAGTGGAGAAAAGCACATGATGACAATTGCTTCGCCCAAGAAAGTGACTCAGCACATCACGGCCTTTCTCGATCGCGCGGCCGACGTTGCCGCAAGCGCCCAAACCGCTTTCGACCCAATCGAGTTCCGCCGCGCGCTGGGCTCCTTCCTGACCGGCGTCACCATCGTCACCACGGTGGACGAGGCAGGAGACCCGCGCGGCTTCACCGCCAACTCCTTCACCTCCGTTTCGCTCGAGCCACCGCTGGTGCTTGTCTGCATCGCCAAGAAGGCGCTGGGGCACCAGGCCTTCTCGACCTCCAGGGGATTCGCCATCAACATCCTGTCGGAAGACCAGAAGGCCGCGTCCGGCATTTTCGCCTCCAAGGCGGCCGACAAGTTCGCGTCGGTGGTCTGGCAGCCGGGCCAGACCGGGAATCCGGTGATCGACGGGTCTGTCGCGGTCTTCGATTGCGGCATGGAGCAATTGGTGGATGCCGGCGACCATTCGATCCTCATCGGCCGGGTCCACGATTTCACCCACAACGGCGCCCAGCCATTGGGCTATTGCCGGGGCGCCTATGTCACGCCGGGCCTCAGCCAGGAAGCGCTTGCCGCGGCACCGCCCGGAACCGAGGTCGGCGCCATCCTCGAGAGCGATGGCCGCGTGCTCTTCCTCGAGGCGGCGGACGGCTCCCACCAGTTGCCGGCCGGACGTGGCCTCGGCGCCGCGAGCGATGCCCGCAGTCTCAGGGGAAAGCTTGCAGCCAAGGCGATCGACGCCGATCTTGGCTTCCTCTACGCGGTCTGGGACGATGCGACGGACGCCTCGCGCACCCATGTCTACTATCGCGGCACGGTAGGCGCGCCCCTGTCCGGCGACGGCCACGTCAGGCTTGTCGACATCGACCGGATGGCCGATCTCAAGATCGCCGATCCGGCGGTGCGCTCGATGCTCGCCCGCTATGCACGCGAGCGCACCGAGGATCAGTTCGGCGTCTATGTCGGCAATGAGGTCGAAGGCGAGGTCCGGCCACTCGCCAAGGCCGCGCCGTCAGCAGCAATCCATTCCGGCCACGGGTGAGACCGATGAAGTTTTCGCTTTTCGTCCATATGGAGCGCTCGGATCTGGCCAAGCCGCAATCCGAACTGCTGGCGGAGTTGGAAGAACTCGTCGTGCTGGCCGAGCAGGCAGGCTTCGAGGCCGCCTGGATCGGCGAGCATCACGGCATGGAGTTCACCATCTCGCCGAACCCGTTCGTCAACATCGCCTATCTCGCCGCCAAGACTTCAAGCATCCGCCTCGGCACCGGCACCATCATCGCGCCCTTCTGGCACCCGATCAAACTCGCCGGCGAAGCGGCGATGGCCGACATCATCACCGACGGCCGGCTCGACATCGGCATCGCGCGCGGCGCCTACAGCTATGAGTATCAGCGGCTCTTCCCAGGGCTGGACGCCTGGGGCGCCGGCCAGCGCATGCGCGAGATGGTGCCGGCGCTGCGCGGCCTCTGGGACGGTGATTTCGAGTTGTCCGGCGAGTTCTGGTCCTTCCCGCCGACCACCTCCTCGCCCAAGCCCTTGCAAGCCCCCTACCCACCGATCTGGGTGGCGGCCCGCGATCCGAACTCGCACGACTTCGCCGTCGCCAACAAATGCAATGTGCAAGTGACGCCGCTTGCCTCCGGCGACGGCGAGGTGGCGAGCCTGATGGAGCGGTTCAACACCGCCTGCCAGGCCCATCCGGACATCGCGCGGCCGGAAATCATGCTCCTGATGCACACATTCGTGGCCGAGGACACCGCCGACGCCGACCGTCTGGCGCAGGATCTGTCGCTGTTCTACTGCCAGTTCGGCGCCTGGTTCCAGAACAAGAAGCCGGTGCATCAGGGCATCCTCGAGCCGCTGACCGAGGAAGAGATTGCGGCCATGCCGCAATACGCGCCGGACAAGATCAGGCAGAACCTCGTCATCGGCGAGGCCGACGAGGTGATCGCCCGGCTGAAGACCTATGAAGCGCAGGGCTACGACCAATATTCGATCTGGATCGACAGCGGCCTCTCGCATGAGCGCAAGAAGAAGTCCCTGCGGCTCTTCATCGACAGGGTGATGCCGGCCTTCCAGGCGGGGTCGCGATGAGCACCGTAGCCTTCAAGAATTACATAGACGGGGAGTTCGTCGAGGCCGCGGCGACCTTCGACAGTATCGATCCTTCGACCGGGACCCCCTGGGCGACGATGCCGGCCGCTGGCGTCGCCGATGTCGACCGCGCCGTCGAGGCCGCGCACCGGGCGCTGCGTTCCGGCCCCTGGGCCTCGCTGACGGCAACGGCGCGCGGCAAGCACTTGGTCAGGCTCGGCGAGCTCGTCGCCGCCAATGCGGGCTGGCTGGCCGAGTTGGAGACCCGCGACACCGGCAAGATCATCCGCGAGACGCGCGCCCAGATCGCCTATGTCGGCGACTACTACCGCTACTATGGCGGGCTGGCCGACAAGCACGAAGGAGCTTTCATTCCGATCGACAAGGCCGACATGGAGGTGACGGTGCGGCCGGAGCCGATCGGCGTCGTTGCCGCAGTCGTGCCCTGGAATTCGCAGCTCTTCTTGTCGGCGGTCAAGCTCGGTCCGGCGCTGGCAGCCGGGTGCACCGTCGTCCTCAAGGCTTCCGAGGATGGCCCGGCGCCGCTGCTCGCCTTCGCCGAGCTGGTCCACGAGGCCGGCTTCCCGGCGGGCGCCGTCAACATCCTGACCGGCTTCGGCCACGATTGCGGACGCCGCCTGACCAGCCACCCGCTCGTCGCCCGCGTCGCCTTCACCGGCGGCCCCTCGACCGCCCGCCAGATCGTCGCCAACACGGCTGAGAACCTCGCCTACACGACGCTCGAGCTCGGCGGCAAAAGCCCGGTCGTCGTGTTCGCCGACGCCGATCTCGACAGCGCCGCCAACGCCGTGGTCGCCGGCATTTTCGCCGCGACCGGGCAGAGCTGCGTCGCCGGCTCGCGCCTCCTGGTCGAGCGCTCGGTGAAGGACGAATTCCTTGCCCGGCTGAAGCGGAAGGCCGAAGCCATCGCCATCGGCGATCCACAGGACACCGCCACCGAAATGGGGCCGCTCGCAACCTTGCGCCAGCGCGAACGGATCGAGACGATCGTCGCCGAAAGCCTGGCCGGCGGCGGCCGGCTGATCACCGGCGGCGCACGGCCCGAGGGCAAGGCGGGCGGCTTCTACTACGCGCCGACGATCATCGAGGCGCAGGATCAGGCGCTCGTCTGCGTGCGTGAGGAACTGTTCGGACCGGTGCTGAGCGCGCTCGCCTTCGACAGCGAGGCGGAGGCGCTGGCGCTCGCCAACGACACGCCCTTCGGCCTCGCGTCGGGTGTCTTCACCACCAACCTCGCCAGGGCGCATCGCATGGCCCGCGGCATCCATGCCGGCGTGGTCTGGGTCAACACCTACCGCGCCGTCTCGCCGCTGGTTCCGTTCGGCGGCTATGGCCTCTCCGGCCTCGGCAGAGAAGGCGGCCTCGACGCCATCCGTGACTACACGCGCTCGAAATCGGTGTGGATCCGCACATCGGACGAGCCGATCCCCGATCCCTTCGTCATGCGCTGAGGCGGCCTGTCGACGGTGCACTGAAGAACAAGAAACGGAACACACAAAGTCAGAGGAGAACGACATGAAACTGATTTTCGCCGGCATCCTTGCCGGTCTGATTGCAACGACGGCCGCCAAGGCCGGGGAAATGGTGTTCACCAGCTGGGGCGGCACGACCCAGGAAGCCCAGACCAAATCCTGGGCTGAGCCGTTCACCGCTTCGGCCGGCGTCAAGGTGCTGCAGGACGGCCCGACCGACTACGGCAAGCTGAAGGCCATGGTCGACGCCAAGAACGTCACCTGGGACGTGGTCGAC
>NZ_RZOI01000528.1:0-4392 GCF_004022645.1 Mesorhizobium sp. M4A.F.Ca.ET.020.02.1.1
ATCAGGTCGACGCCGTGGTGCGCGAATTCGCCGACATGGGCGTCACCCGCTTCGTCGCGCTCCGCGGCGATCCGGCCGCTGGCGTCGGCACCGCCTACAGGCCGCATCCGGACGGCTATGCCAATGGCGCGGAGCTGGTCGGCGCGATGAAGAGCGCCGGCGATTTCGACATCTCGGTCTCCGCCTACCCGGAAAAGCATCCGGAAAGCCCCGACTTCGCCACCGACTTCGACATGCTGAAGCGCAAGGCCGACAATGGCGCGACCCGCGCCATCACCCAGTTCTTCTTCGACAACGATCTCTACGAGCGCTATGTCGAGCGGGCGCGGCGGGCAGGCATCTATATTCCGATCGTGCCGGGCATCCTGCCGGTGCACAATTTCACCCAGGTCGCCAATTTCTCGGCGCGCTGCGGCGCGCTGGTGCCGGCGTGGCTGGCCGAACGCTTCGAGGGATTGCAGAACGACCCGCAGACGCATGCGCTGGTGGCCTCCGCCGTGGCGGCCGAGCAGGTGCTGGACCTGGTCGAACGCGGCGTCAGCGACTTCCATTTCTACACAATGAACCGCGCCGACCTGGTCTTTGCCATCTGCCACATGATCGGCATCCGCTCGCATGAAGCGGAAGCGGCGGGCTCGGCCGCGGCCTGAGCTGTCGTCGTGACATGAAATGCAAAAGGCCGGGTGAAACCCGGCCTTTCGAAATGAATTGACTGTCAGCTGCTGTTTTCTTCCGCTCTGGCGGTTACGGAAGAACGCCTATGATTAGGGCGCCGATGAATGCAAACGCTGCACAAATCATCAATGCGTTGATTGGCCTCGTCAGTCCCATGTCATAGCCTCCTCTTAAGAGCTATGGCAGGAGTCTAGGGTCATTTGTGCCACAGGCAAGCGGAAAATGTGCTGCAATGCGACGTGATTGTGGAATTTGCGACCTAGCTTTTGCCGTTAGGCATTGAAACTCTTCGGCAAAAGTCGGCTTAGGGCTTGTGAATAAATTGTGGCGGGGCTGCGGCGGAAGCTGGGCATGGCAGCGCTACCAGGGTTGACTCGGACGGCCTTGCCGCATCGACATCCGATTTGAAATGCGCGATGCGGAAGTCAATCAAAGGATCTAGATCGGCCTTGCGTCCGGCGAACAACGAGCGTCAGCGTTGGCCGAACAAGCGCCCATCGATGGTGACGAGGCCCAGCCCGATCAATGCCATGCCGCCCATTTCGAACAGCTCGAGCCGCTCTCCCAGGAACAGGAAACCGAGCAGCATGGCGCTAACCGGTACGATGAGCGTGACCAGCGAGGCGTTGGTGGCGCCGGCCGAGGCGACAAGGTTGAAATAGAGAATGTAGGCGAAGGCGGTGGAGAGCAGCGCCAGCCCCAGCACCGCCGCCCAGACAGGTGGCGAGGCCGCAAACAAACCGGCAGGACCATGGGCGAGGAGCACGACCGGGATCATGATGATGGTCGAGGCGGTCAATTGTCCGGTGGCGATGACCGGCGAGGGCAGGCCCTTGAAGCGGCGGGCGATCATCAGCGCGATGGCGTAGGACAGCGAGGCGCCGATCAGCGCGAATTTCGCCCAGACCGGACCGCCGAGCCCGGCAAGCAGGCCGGGACCGATCATCACCGCCGTGCCGGCGATGCCGAGCGCAATGCCGGCAAGCTTGTTCCAGGACAGTTTCTCGTCAGATGTCAGCGCATTGGCGAGGACCAGGGTCCAGAACGGCGTGGTGGCGTTGAGCACCGAGGCGATACCGGCGCCAAGTTCTGTCTGGCCGGCGAAGATCAGCGGGAAAGGGACGACATTGTTGGCAAGCGCCAGCAGGAATAACAGGCCTGCGTGCGGGAGGGCGAGGCGGAAGGAAGGGCCGCGCACCGCCAGATAGAGCTGGAGCGCTGCCGCCGCGATGGCGACACGAAACAGCACCAGCACCAGGGGCGAAAGTTCCGAGACGGCGATGCGGGCGAAGAAGAACGACCCGCCCCAGATCGCGCCGAGCAAAAGCAGCTGTCCCCAATCGGCAAGCGTCATCGGGCCGCGAGCCGTGGCGGTGGCTGCTGCTGTTGCCATATGCTTGCCCTCCCGGACCGTCGGAATGCCAATCCTGTCGAATGTCCTGTTCAAGCCATATGCGGTTCCGAAGCAAGCGCCACCCGAAACCTGGCGGCTGGCCTAGCTCTTCCCACAACCGGCTTAGCTCAGCAGCCGTAACAGGCCGAGACACAGAATTGTTTTCTTTGGCCGCTAGCTTGGATTAATTGTGCGCAGCCTAGTTTGAGGGATTCGTCCATGCAGCGATTCGAGAATGCCCGCGAGGCGGCGCTGGCGCTTCGTCCGGACGATCCGGTCTATTGTTTTCGCCCGCAGGTGCTGAGGGCCGACGCCCTGCAGTTCATGGGCATGTTTCCCGGCAAGACGGCCTATGCGGTCAAGACCAATGGCGAGCAGATCGTGCTGAAGGCGCTGGCCGAGGCTGGCGTCACCGCTTTCGACGTCGCTTCGCCCGGCGAGTTCGCCGCCGTGCGCGCCGTCTCCCCCGATGCCGAGATGCTCTACATGCATCCGATCAAAGCGCAGTCCGACATCAAGCTGGCGCTGGAGAAATACGGCATCCGCGTCATCTCGCTCGACCATGAGGACGAGATCACCAAGCTGACCAGGGTGGTGCGGGCGCTCGACATCGATCCTGGCGCCATCACTGTCTTTGTGCGCATCCAGACAAAGGGATCGGCCGCCTACGAACTGTCGAAGAAGTTCGGCGCCGGGCCGGCCAATGCGGTGGAACTCGCCGAGCGGCTCAACCGCACCGGCTACAAGGTCGGGCTCTGCTTCCATGTCGGCAGCCAGATCGAGGACCCGGACACCTATGAGCGGGCGCTGGCCTCGGCAGACTGGGTGCGCAACCGACTGACCTTCGACATTGCCGGGCTCGATGTAGGTGGCGGCTTTCCGGCCGAGTATGGCCATGATCCCAACCGCAAGCAGGTCGAAATGCCATCGCTCGGCCAGATCATGTCGCGGCTGTCGGGCGACATCAAGGAATACCAGTTCGACCAGGTGCCGCTGGTGGCGGAGCCCGGACGGGTGATCGTTGCGCGCTGCCTGTCGCTGATCGTGCGCGTGCTCTTGCGCAAGGGCAAGCGGCTCTACATCAATGACGGTATCTGGGCATCGTTGTCGGATTCATGGACGGGCAAGATCACGCTGCCGGCGCGCTTCATCCCGGATCCGGCGATCCGTTCGCGCAACGGCGAAGAGAAGAACATCGTGCCGTTCAAGGTCTGCGGCGCGACCTGCGATTCCGTCGACATCCTGTCCAGACCATTCTGGCTGCCGGAAACGGTCGACACCGGCGACTGGATCGAGATCGGCCATATCGGGGCTTACTCATTGTCGCTGCGGACCCGCTTCAACGGCTTCTTCCCCGACACTTTCGTCGAGGTGACGACACCGTTCGACGAGGGCGATGCGCCGCAGGGTTTCGCGAGTTTGGAGACGATGGCGGATTGAAATCCGTTGGAGATGGCCTACCAGCCGATCATTCTTACGAAATTGTCAAATTTCTCGATGCCCAGTGGCGCAGGATAGCGTCTGCTGAATTCGGCCGCCTTGAAGGGCTTTGAAAAGTAGGTGAACTCCCACTCACGACGGTCGGGGAGATAGTCAACGCGCAGGTTTTCGCGGTTGAATTCAATGGGATTGTTCACGCTGATGACCAACGTGTGCATCGAAGTGAAGGCGTGGAATCTGCCCTCCGCATAGGCAGAACGGATGTGGCGAATGAGATTGACCAAAGGCTTTTGATCGAACGATTCTTGGATAAGTGAAGCGTAGAATGCCTCGATGTCAGCCCACGGTTTCGGAGACGCGGTAATCGGCGTGTAGCCGTTCTTTGGGTCGAAGCCGCTCATACATTGCTTTCAACGTGCTCGCGCCAACGACTACAGCCTCGCCAAAAGCTCCGGCGTGGGCCAACCGTCCACCGGGAGGCCAAGCCGCATCTGTTCCTTGCGGATTGCCTCGCGGGTGTTGGTGCCGAGGATGCCGTCGACTGTGCCGACATCGTAGCCTTTGGCTTCGAGCTTCGTCTGCAGCGCCTTCATCTGATCGCCGCTGAGGCCGGGTTCGGGATCGCGTGGATCGAGTTGTGGGGCGCCCGCCAGCCGGGCGGCAAGGTTGGCCGCGGTCAGCGCGTAGGTGAATGACTGGTTCCATTCGAGATAGACGTCGAAATTGTCGGAGGTGAGGAAGGCCGGTCCCTTGCGGCCCATCGGCAGCGCGAGTCCGGCCTTGAGGCCGTTGTCGATGAGCGGCGTGCCGTCCGGGTTGGTGACGCCCCAGGCGGCCCATTGCGGCAAAGGCAGCTTGTTGGTGCGGCCGGTCTGGTCCCAGGG
>NZ_RZOI01000529.1:0-4382 GCF_004022645.1 Mesorhizobium sp. M4A.F.Ca.ET.020.02.1.1
AACCCGCTTTATTCGTCGCTGAAGGCGAGGGGCACCATTCGTCACGTTCTCGCGCGCCATGTCGAGGCGCCTCGCATATGGCCGAAGGCTATACGCGGGCCAAGGCCGGCAATATCGGCCTCTGCATCGGTACCTCCGGTCCGGCCGGCACCGACATGATCACCGGGCTCTATTCGGCGGCGGCCGATTCCATTCCGATCCTTTGCATAACTGGCCAAGCTCCCCGCGCGCGCCTCAACAAGGAGGATTTCCAGGCCGTCGACATCGCCGCGATCGCCGCGCCGGTCGCCAAATGGGCGGTCACCGTCATGGAACCCTATCTGGTGCCGATGGCGCTGCAGAAGGCCTTTCATCTGATGCGCTCGTCGCGGCCCGGCCCGGTCCTCATCGACCTGCCGGTGGATGTGCAGATGGCCGAGATTGAATTCGACATCGACGCCTACGAGCCGCTCGCCCCCTTCAAGCCGGCGATGACGCGCGCCCAGGCGGAGAAGGCGCTGACGATGCTCAATCAGGCGGAAAAGCCGCTGATCGTCGCCGGCGGCGGCATCATCAATGCCGACGCGTCCGACCTGCTGATCGAGTTCGCCGAGGTCACCGGCGTGCCGGTCATTCCGACGCTGATGGGCTGGGGCACGATCCCTGACGACCATCGGCTGATGGCCGGCATGTGCGGGCTGCAGACCTCGCACCGCTATGGCAACGCGACGATGCTGGAAGCCGACTTCGTCTTCGGCATCGGCAATCGCTGGGCCAACCGCCACACCGGCTCGGTCGACGTCTACACCAAGGGCAAGAAATTCATCCATGTCGATATCGAACCGACCCAGATAGGCCGCGTGTTCGCGCCGGACCTCGGCGTTGTCTCGGATGCCGGCGCCGCGCTGAAGATGCTGCTTGACGTCGCCACCGAATGGCGGACGGCGGGCAAGCTGCGCGACTGGTCGGGCTGGGCGAAGGAATGCCAGCAGCGCAAGAAGACGATGAAGCGCAAGACGCATTTCGAGCAGGTGCCGCTGAAGCCGCAGCGCGTCTATGAGGAGATGAACAAGGCTTTCGGCCGCGACACCACCTATGTCACCACGATCGGCCTGTCGCAGATCGCCGGCGCGCAGTTCCTGCATGTCTACAAGCCGCGCAACTGGATCAATTGCGGCCAGGCCGGCCCGCTCGGCTGGACGCTGCCGGCGGCGCTCGGCGTGCGCGCGGCCGATCCGGATCGCGATATCGTCGCGCTCTCCGGCGACTACGATTTTCAGTTCATGATTGAGGAACTGGCGGTCGGAGCGCAGCACAGGCTGCCCTACATCCACGTCGTCGTGAACAACGCCTATCTCGGCCTGATCCGCCAGGCGCAGCGTGGCTTCTCGATGGACTACGAGGTCAGCCTCGCCTTCGAGAACGTCAACCGCGCTAACGACCCCGAGGCAGGCTACGGCGTCGACCATGTCGCGGTCGCCGAGGCGATGGGCTGCAAGGCGGTTAGGGTGCGTAAGCCGGAAGAGTTCGCCGGCGCCTTTAAGCAAGCGCAGCGCCTGATGAAGGAGCACCAGGTTCCGGTCGTGCTCGAATTCATCCTCGAGCGCGTCACCAACATTTCCATGGGCACGGAAATCGACAAGATCACCGAGTTCGAGGAATTGGCCGAACGCAATGAGGATGCGCCGACGGCCATCATGATGTTGGACTAGGCGTGCTGATATTCAGGTAAGGCAGGCCTGCAAACGGCGCCTTCCTGCGCCTCCGGTGCTCACGTACAGAAAGTACGCTCCGCTCCGGTTCTCGAAAGTCACCGTTTTGGACGCTTCGCGCCTGTCTGCGACTCCGGCTCGGCGTGGGCCAGCCAAAAAGAAGGAGAAAAAGAATGCCGCGTTTTTCAGCCAATCTGTCGATGCTCTTCGGCGAGCACGAGTTCCTCGACCGCTTCGATGCCGCCGCCCGCGCCGGCTTCAAGGGCGTCGAATATATCGGCCCTTACGATCATGCGCCGGACGTCGTCGCCGCGCGCCTGAAGAAGAACGGGCTGACGCAGGTTCTGTTCAACTTGCCGCCGGGCGACTGGGCAAAGGGCGAGCGCGGCATAGCCGTGCTTCCCGATCGGGTACCGGAATTCCGGCAAGGGGTGGCCAAGGCCATCACCTATGCGCATGCGCTCGGCTGCGAGCAGATCAACTGCCTTGCCGGCATCGCCCCACAGGGAGCCGACCGAGCGGTGCTGGAGAACGTCTTTGCCGAGAATCTGGCTTTCGCGGCCGAGAAGCTGGAGCAGGCCGGCATCCGGCTGCTGGTCGAGCCGATCAACACGCGCGACATTCCGGGATTCTTCCTCAATTACAGCGGCCAGGCGCTGGCGCTGTTCGACCGCATAGGCTCGAAGAACCTGTTCCTGCAATACGACATCTACCACATGCAGATCATGGAGGGGGATCTCGCCCGTACCATCGAGGCAAACCTCGACCGTATCGCGCATATCCAGCTTGCGGACAATCCCGGACGTCACGAGCCGGGGACGGGCGAGATCAACTATCCCTTCCTCTACGAGCACATCGACCGGCTCGGCTATGCCGGCTGGATTGGCGCCGAATACAAGCCGAAGGCTGGCACGGACGCAGGGCTGGGCTGGTTCAAGGCATTGGCCGGCCAGGGCAGCGCGGCCGCCTAAAGCCTTCCTTCTCCCCGTCACTATACGGGGAGAAGGTGCCGGCAGGCGGATGAGGGGCAGCGGCGTACCTTCGGCTAGTTGCAGTTACGAATTTCAGGAGCGAAACAATGGAAACCATCGGCTTCATCGGACTGGGCATCATGGGCGCTCCGATGGCGGGGCATTTGCTGGATGCCGGCTACCCCGTCGTCGCCAGCGACCATCGCTCCAAACCGCCGGCTGACCTGATCGGCAAAGGCCTGAAGACCGTCACCGGCCATGCCGCCGTGGCGAAGGCGGCTGATATCATCATCACGATGGTGCCTGACACGCCTCAAGTCGCCGACGTCCTGTTCGGCGACAATGGCGTTGTCTCGGGCCTCAGCAAGGGCAAGCTGGTCATCGACATGAGTTCGATCTCGCCGATCGAGACCAAGACCTTCGCGAAAAAGATCAACGATCTCGGCTGCGACTATCTCGACGCGCCGGTATCGGGCGGCGAGGTCGGCGCCAAGGCTGCCTCGCTCACCATCATGGTCGGCGGCGAGGAACAAGCCTTCGAGCGCGCAAAGCCGGTGTTCGAGAAGATGGGCAAGAACATCACCCTCGTCGGCCCGAACGGCGTCGGCCAGACGACCAAGGTCGCCAACCAGATCGTCGTGGCGCTCACCATCGAAGCGGTCGGCGAAGCGCTTGTCTTCGCCTCGAAGGCGGGCGCCGATCCGGCCAAGGTTCGCCAAGCGCTGATGGGCGGGCTCGCCGCCTCGCGCATCCTCGAAGTGCATGGCGAGCGCATGATCAAGCGCACCTTCGCGCCCGGCTTCCGCATCGAACTGCACCAGAAGGACCTCAACCTGGCGCTGGAGGGCGCCAAGGCGCTCGGTGTTTCGCTGCCCAATACGTCCACCGCGCAGCAACTCTTCAACGCTTGCGCCGCCAACGGAGGTGCCAAGGAGGATCACTCGGCGCTGGTCAGGGCGCTGGAGCGGATGGCCAATTTCGAGGTCGGCGGCCAAGCAACCGAAGCCAAGGGCAAAGCAGCATAGGTCGGGAGAAGGCGGCGCAACGTTCCCAAGCTGCCAGCTCTTGCCTGCCAAGAACGGGTTCCTGCGTCAAACGCCGGAGCCCGTTTCTCATATTCCGCGCAACCACGAGATGAGCGTCGGCGCAAATCGCGATGTGGTTAGGGAAATTGCTGGTTGATGTCCGCCAGCTTGAACTTGTCGATTTCAGCCCCGATCCGCTCAAGCGCAGGAACAAGTGTGCCGTTCTCGAACGCCTGGCCGAGAGCTCCGTCAACCCACCTTTCATCGGCCAGGTTGCAGGCGACCCGATGATGGATCTCCGTGGCGTCCATGGAGGTCAAGTCTCCTGGACTTTTGGGCAGCCAGGTCTCCCAACAGGCATCGTCGAGAAATTTTTTGATATCGGCGGGATTTTCAAGCGTATGGACAAGCCGAAATATGTCTTCCATCAACACATGGTAGCGGTCGTTCGCCTCGTCGTAGAACTCCGATGGAGTGAGCGTTCGTAGAGTGCCGATTGTGCTCGCAAGAAACGCAAGCCATTCGCCCCGATCTGAGAACGTCTCGAACATCCAGGTCGCTCGTTCAATCCTCGGAAAGGAACTTTCGCGCCGCATAAAGGCTCACCGCCGCCGCGTTGGAAACGTTCAACGAGCGTATCGCACCCGGCATGTCGAGGCGGGCGAGCGCCGTCACCGTCTCGCGCGTCTTCTGAC
>NZ_RZOI01000052.1:0-10276 GCF_004022645.1 Mesorhizobium sp. M4A.F.Ca.ET.020.02.1.1
CAACAATAACGGAAACCGCGGCAACAGCGCCAATCATAACAGCCACGTCAACGCGGCGACCGGAGACAAGGTCGAGATCAATGGCAGCACTATCAAGGTCATCCATCCCGACGGAATGAAGGAAGAGATCCAGAACGGCCGCTTCGAGATGGAGGATGCCTTTGGCCGAACCATCATCGAGCGCAAGGCGACGCCTGAGGATCTGGCGCGCCTCTTGGCCTTGTGAGGGCAGGGAACTACCCCCTCTCTGTGCCTCACCCACCCCCGCCCTCAGGACGGGGGTGATTTTTTGAGGCAGTAGGGCAGTCGGAGCCGTGTGCTCCATGGCCTTTACAATTTCCTGTTCCCTACTGCCTTATTCCCCTACTGCCCTCTTTCCTTCGCCTCGTGCATCAGCAGCGCCGCCTCCGTGCGATTGCGCACGTTGAGCTTGGCCAGCACCCTGGTCATGTGATGCTTGACCGTCTTCTCCTGCAGCGAAAGCCTGGCGGCGACCTCCTTGTTGCTGAGGCCCTCCGCCACCAGCCGCAGGATCTCGGCCTCGCGGCCGGTGAGCTGGCTGAGCGGATCGGGCTTGCGACTCGCCGGCTGCAAGAGGTCCGACAGCAGTCTCGCCGACAGCGTTGGCGAGACATAGCTCTGGCCGGCGGCGACGTCGCTGAGGATCTCGGCCAGCGTCTTGGAGCCGACGCCCTTCAGCACATAGCCGCGCACGCCGGTGTTGAGCGCCTGGGCGACGTCGGCATTGGTCTCCGACACGGTCAGCATGACGATCTTCTGGCCGGGGTGGCCGGACAGGATGGTGGCCGCGGCGTTGAGCCCCCCACCAGGCATGCTGATGTCGAGCAGAAGGACATCGGGCGCAACCGTCTGGACCAGCCTTTCGGCGTCCTCGGCGCTGGCGCCTTCGCCAACAACGGCGAAGCCGCCGATTTCGCCCAGGCTGCGCGCGACACCCTCGCGAAACAGGGGATGGTCGTCGACAATGGCGATGCGGATGGTTCCGGTCACGGCTGCTCCTCGACAGACAATGTAATCACCAATCGCGTGCCTTGCGGCCCGGACAGCGTCTCGAACTGCCCGCCGATACTCTCGATTCGTTCCCGCAAGCCCGCAAGCCCGAGCCCTTCGCTCTTGCCCGGATCGAAGCCGGGTCCGCCGTCCATCACTTCGACCATCAGCCTGCCGCCTTTCATGCTGGCCCGCACCGCCTGATCCTTGCCCTTTCCGTGCCGCCAGGCATTGTTCAGCCCTTCCTGGACGAAACGGTAGATGCTGATCTTCTCGGAAGTGCCGAGTTCAGGCAAGCGGGCAGGAAGTGTCAGCGCCACCCTGCTGCTTGTGCGGCGTTCGTGTTCCTTCACCGCAAGCCGCAATATGTCGGGTACGGCCTGTGTTTCGATCTGCGGCAGCACCAGGCCGTTGCAGATGCCGCGGATCTCGCGCATCGCCTCGCCGAGAGTCTTGTGGATGCCCGAAATCTCGGCCTCGCGCAACTCGCTCGAGGCGGCGGGATCAAGCAGGATCGGGCTGTCCATCCTCAGCGCGGCGAGCGCGACAAGCTGCGCCGGCCCGTCATGCAGGTCGGCGCCGATGCGCCTGAGATAGCGTTCGTTGATGGCGGTGGCGCGGCGCGAGGCGCGCTGCACGCGCTGACGCAGCGACGAGTTCTGCGACAGCGCCGTCTGCAATTCCGCGATCTTGGCCTCGAGCGCGGCGCGTTGCGTCTCGATGGTGCGGCTGCCGCGAAAGACGATGCCGGACAACAGCGTCAGCGCCGCCGCCGTGGCGCCCGCCACCACCAGCCAGCTCGACCAAAGTGCTGCCCGCAGCGTCGCCTGGAATTCGTCGGCAACCTCGTAGAATTCCGACACGGCGACGACTTCGCCCGACCAGGGCTCGCGCACCGGATTGTAGATCTCGAACAGCGGCTGCGCGAAAGTCTTGTTGCCCCTGTTTTCGACATCGTCTGAGACGTCGTTGTACTCGGCCACGACATTGCCCGCGAAAGCGGCGATGAGGTGTGGGTTCGGCTCGAACGTCTTGCCGATCAGCGTCGGGTCCTTGGCGTAGAGGATGGTGCCGTCGCGCCGCCACAGCTTGAACGAGACAAGCCGGTTGCCGAGCGCGCCCTGGCCAAGCGTTTCGTCGAGCGCCCGCTTGACGGTGTCGCCGAGCTCGCGGCTTTTGCGCATGTCGGGCAGCAGCGGCGCGATCACGCTGTCGACATAGAGCGCCGTGGTCGCGGCGGAATTGGTTATCACGCCTTCGCGGATCTGCGAGGTGACCCACAGCCCGACCACAAACATCGCCGCCAGCAGCCCGACGCCGCCGGCAATGAAGAACTGCAGGGCGAGCGAAAGCCTGCCCCAGCGCTGCAAATATCCCCCCAAGAAAGTCCCGAGCAATCGCACCACCTCTCCCTGGCTGGGGAGATTATAGGCTTAGCGCGGCGTTTGCGACATCGACCTTTGTGCGGCCCACGCGGGTTTTCATTTGGCCGGGCGCGACAACAGTCTCGGACCGGCGGCGGAATCGGCTTTTGCCGTGCGTCCGCTCCGGGCCTCTGGCCCGATCTGGCCGGCGGCGAGCTGCAAAAGCTGGGCCCGCGAGGAGACCTGCAATTTGCGATAGATGTTGTTCATGTGGATCTTCAGCGTGCCCTTCGAAATCCCGATATCGAAGGCGATCTGCCCGTTCGGCCTGTCGGTGACGACCAGCCGGGCGATCTCCAACTCGCGGCTGGTCAGCCGCGACGACAGGTCATGCCACTTGGTCCTGCGCGCCGCCTCGCTTTGCATGGCCTCGCCGACCAGCTCGGCGGGCAGCCAGCGGCCGCCGGCGGCGACCCGGTGGAGGCATCTCAAGAGCGCGTCGATAGCGGCTTCCTTGAGCACGATGCCGGCAACGCCGGCCGCGACCGCGTCATAAAGCTGGGCCTGCGAGGCGCCGACCGTCAGGAGAACGCAAAGCGTCGCAAGCCCCTGCCTGCCGATCTCGGCGGCGACCTCGAGCCCGCTCATGCCGGGCATGCTGAGATCGAGCACGGCGACATCCGGTTTCTCCTGCCGGATCATCGCCATTGCAGCCGTGCCGTTTTGCGCCGATCCGACGATCCTGAAGCCGGGATCGCGGGCGATCAGGCTGGTCAGCCCGTGCAGCAGCAGCGGGTGATCGTCGGCGACGAGGATTGTCGCGACCATCGTCAGTCCGCCCCTGGTCCGTGTTCGGTCACGGTGACTTCTCCCCTGCGTGCCCAAAACGGGACGCTTCCTGTCATGCCGGAATCGATACGGGATCGCGGCTTGCACCCCCAGCGTGAAACCAAGCCGACGGAAGTAGCGTGGTCGCACAAATATTAGCAACTACTTAGTTAACCCCAGGCCGGGTGCCTTAGCAAGATGCGAGGCGATTGACGGCAAAGCTCAGGAGCCGCCCTGCCGATGCAGGCCTTTGTTCTTGCGACGCAACGAAGCGCTCGGGAAACTCTGGCGGGCTTGAGCAAACGTCGCGACCCCCATCGAGGAAAAGCGAGAATCCTCGAAAAGATATATTCGCGTGATCGCCGAATTTTACTTATGGCGACATCGTGATGGTTCCTATAACCGGGGTTATATGGACGCGCTCACTGCAACCTGCAAAGTATGGTTTGGGAAATATTAACGTCCAAGCGGTTGCTGATGACCGCGTGGGGGTTCGGGGCTTAGGGCGTGAGTATAGCAGTCAGTCCGACGGCGGGCCTGTCCCGCCATCCGGGGGGTGTTGTGTCTGGCGAAGGGGGACTCCTCGCCGGTCCTTTTCGCGTCCAAGGCTGCCACCGTTTTTTCATGCAACGATCGCTTGCCGGCAGGGCCGCGCTGCGCGGACCACGGACGTTTGGCGCCGGCGCCGCGATCAGACTGGGCTAGGGGACGGCGGCTCGGCCGCCGACCGCGCAACATTGTGGAGGAAGTAACATGGCGGACATTGGCGGCGGCGTGCTTCTCGAAGCAACGACCATCGGATCGGGAACCGGGAACTACGATTCCTTCCTGCGCATTCAGGCGACGAGCGTCGAGGAGGGTTTCAACACCGATCAGAACGGCAACGTGCTCGACAACAAGGCCTCCTTCACGCACAGCCTGCAATTTGGCGATCTCCAGCCGATCAATGTCGGCGGCACCGACTACATCGAATTCCGGCTGGACCTCAACGAAAGCAACAACACCACCAACGGCGAGATCTCGCTGACCGACCTGAGGATCTACATCTCCGGTGCCGACGCCACGCTTGCCGACTACAACGCCGGTTTTGCCGGGTTCACCTCGATCTTCGATCTCGCCACCACGCAAGCGCTGATCGACGCCAACCACGGCTCGGGAACGGACGACTACCGGGTACTTATCCCGGTCACCGCCTTCACCGATGCCGGCGTTACCGCAGATTCCTACGTAACGCTCTATTCGAGCTTCTCGGGGTCGAATGGCGGCTTCGAGGAGTGGCGCACCACCACGCTCAGCGGCGGCGCCGAGGACCAGCCGGCGATCGCCATCGACAAGATCACCATCGACGGCGCTGCGTCGGGCGACGGCCTGGTCGTGCTGGTCGACGAACCGATCAGCTGGCAGTACACGGTGACCAACACTGGCAATACGGCGCTGTCGAACATCGTCGTGACCGACGACCAGGGCGTGATCGTCTCGCCCGAGCTCAGCGGCGGCTTCAATGTCGGCGATCTCAACCATGACAACAAGCTCGACACCGACGAGACCTGGATCTTCACGGCTACCGGCACGGCCGTAAAGGGCGACTATTCCAACATCGGCTCCGTGTCGGGCGAGGGCGGAGGCACGACGGTCAACGACAGCGACGGCTCCAGCTATTTCGGCGCCGATCCGAAGATCGACATCGACAAGGTTACGGTCGACGGCGCGACGTCGGGCGACGGGCTGACCATCCTGGCCGGCGAGTCGATCTCCTGGAAGTACACCGTGACCAATCTGGGTAATGTCGCCCTGTCGGGTATCAATGTGACCGACGACCAGGGCGTAGTCGTTACGGCGGATCTCGTTGGCGGCTTCAATGTTGGCGATACCAACCAGGACGGCAAGCTCGACCTGACCGAGGCCTGGGTCTACACCGGCACCGGCGTCGCCGGCATCGGCGACTACAGCAATATCGGCACCGCCTCCGGCTCCTTCACCGACGATGCCGGGCATACCGCCACGCCTCAGGACACCGACCCCTCCAGCTATTTCGGCGCCGACCCGCATATCACGCTGGACAAGAAGACCAACGGCGTCGATCACGGCCTCAACATCTTCCAGGGCCAGCCGGTGACCTGGACCTACGACGTCAAGAACGACGGCAACGTCGCGCTGTCGAACGTGGTGGTGACCGACGACAACGGCACTCCTGGCATTGGTGACGATTTCCATCCGGCGGCGATCCTCTCCGGCGGCTTCAACTCCGGCGACGCCAACCAGAACGGCCTGCTCGACGTCGGCGAGACCTGGCACTACCAGGCCACCGGCACCGCGCAGCTCGGCGGCTATGTCAACAACGCCACCGCCACCACCGATGCCTATACCGATACGGCCGGCCATTCGCGCACGCCGAGTGCCACCGACAGCAGCGACTATGAAGGCTACTCCAACAAGGCGCTGACGCAGGGCTTCTGGGGGAGTCATACCGACGCCTGGGACAACATCCCCGGCAACGAAGGCAATCCCACCAAGAGCGCCGTCAAAAGCGGCGTCCTGTCCAGTCTCGACGTCAACCCGAGCGTCGACGACCCAGCCACCGTCGGCGTCGACGAGAGCAAATACCTGCTGCTTGGGGATGCGAACCACAACGGCTTGGTCGACGACGACCACAACCTGTGGATTTCAATCTCCCTGGCAAAATCCATTGAATCAAGTTCGACCAGCGGCGACGCGCGCGTCATCATGCTGCAGCAGGCGATCGCCGCCCAGCTCAACATCGACAACGGCGTGGCGCAGCCCTTCAACTTGATCGACGAAGCTGTGATGTGGCTGAAGGGCCAGGGCGCCTGGGCGAGCCTCGGCGTCAATCTCGACAGCAACAATGACGGCTTCATCGACACCAACGGCGCCGGCACGGCGTTGGCGGGCCCCGCGGTGAAGACCAGCTCGATCGCCTGGAACAAATATGTCGACGTCATCGACCCGGCATCCGGCATTGCCGACTGGAACGGCGGCCAGGAAGCCAATGGCGAGGGCCTGAAGAACGCGCTGATGTGGTTCAACCAGGATCAACTGGTGACCTCGGGGCCGGGCGGCAACGTCGGCTGGTTCAATGGCACCACCATCATCGACGAGCATCCCAACACGCTCGACCAGTTCTGGCTGACGCTGCACGAGGTGGGAGGCCTGACGGGCATCAAATGAGCTGGCGTCCGGCCTTTCGGCCGGCACCTCTCTGCTGCGTTGCCGCGTGAATTGGCATGGCAAAGGGTTCCGCCATCTTCGATCTGGCGCAGGCGAGGCTTCCCGGTCTCGGCTTGATCGCCTGCGCCATTCTGCTCGCCCTGGCCGGCGCGATTGGCGCGTTGCCGGCCTGGGTCTGGCTGATCCCACCGGCGCTGGCGGGCGCCGGCGCGTTTGCCTTGTTGCGTGCGCCCGGCAGCGCTGACGCCGTTGCCGGTGTCGTGCGGCGTCCGACGGCAAGGCCCGGCACCCGGCCGCCGGGCTCGGAACTCGCAGCGGCCATGCGCTCCTGCCGCTCGGCCTTTGCCGCCATCGCCCTGTTCAGCGGCGTGCTCAACGTGCTGATGCTTTCGAGCTCGATCTACATGCTCGAGATCTACGACCGCGTGCTGCCCAGCCGCAGCGTGCCGACGCTGATCGGCCTCAGCCTGCTCGTCGCCATCCTCTATGCCGGCCAGGCCGTGCTCGATTTCGTGCGCGGCCGCATCCTGGTACGCATCGGCACCGCGCTTGACGAGGCGCTCGGTGCCCGCGTCTATGCCAGCGTGCTGAAGCTGCCACTGAAGCTTGGGCGCGGTGGCGACAACATGCAGCCGGTGCGCGATCTCGACAGCGTGCGCACCTTCATGTCGGGCAGCGGCCCGACCGCGCTGTTCGACCTGCCGTGGCTGCCGCTCTATCTGGCCATCATCTTCATGTTCCACGTGCTTCTCGGCCTGACCGCGCTGGTCGGCGCGATCGTGCTGGTGCTGCTCACCGTCTATGCCGAGCGGCTGACGCGCAAGCCGGTCACGTCAGGCACGCAGACCGGCATCGTGCGCAACGGCCTGACGCTCGCCGGCAACCGCAATGCCGAGGTGATCGCGGCCTTGGGCATGGGCGGCCGCATGGCCGCAAAGTGGGAGGAGGCCAACCGCGACTATCTCGCCGAGCAGCGCAGCGTCAGCGACATTGCCGGCGGCTTCGGCGCCGTCTCCAAGATGCTGCGCATGCTTCTTCAATCGGCCATGCTCGGCGTCGGCGCCTGGCTGGTGATCGAGCAGCAGGCGACGGCCGGCATCATCATCACCGCCTCGATCCTCAGCGGCCGTGCGCTGGCCCCTGTCGACCTGGTCATCGCCAACTGGAAGGGGTTCCTCACCGCGCGGCAAGGCTGGCAGCGGCTGAACAGGATGCTCGCCGCCATGCCGGCCGACGCCCGGCCGATGGCCCTGCCGATGCCTGCCCGTCATATCTTCATGCAGATCGTCAGCATCGCCGCGCCAGGAACCCAGCGGCTTCTGGTGCATGAGGCGAGCTTCGCGCTCGAGGCCGGCCATGCCGTCGGCATCATTGGGCCGAGCGGCTCCGGCAAGTCGACGCTGGTCAGGGCGCTGGTCGGCGCCTGGCCGCTTGCGGCGGGCCGGGTCCGGCTCGACGGCGCCGACCTCGACCAGTGGTCGCAGGAGGATCGCGGCCGCTTCATCGGCTACCTGCCGCAGGACGTCGAGCTGTTCGCCGGCACGGTGGCCGAGAACATCGCCCGTTTCGAGCCGGACGCCGATCCGGCATTGGTCATCGCCGCCGCCAGGGCCGCCGGCGCGCATGATCTCATCGTCGGCTTCCGCGACGGCTACGAGACCGAGATCGGCGAGCTCGGCGAGGCGGTCTCGGCCGGCCAGCGCCAGCGCATCGCGCTCGCCCGCGCGCTCTATCGCGATCCCTTCCTGGTGGTGCTCGACGAACCGAACTCCAATCTCGACGCCGAGGGCGAGCAGGCGCTGTTCCAGGCGATCCTCCTGGTGCGGCAGCGCGGCGGCATCGTCGTCCTCGTGGCGCATCGGCCGAGCGCGCTCGCCACCGTCGATTTCGTCCTCGCAATGAACCAGGGCCGCATCCAGGCTTTC
Source organism: Mesorhizobium sp. M4A.F.Ca.ET.020.02.1.1 (assembly GCF_004022645.1). NCBI lineage: Bacteria > Pseudomonadati > Pseudomonadota > Alphaproteobacteria > Hyphomicrobiales > Phyllobacteriaceae > Mesorhizobium > Mesorhizobium sp. M4A.F.Ca.ET.020.02.1.1. The sequence continues at coordinate 8,315 of NZ_RZOI01000052.1, forward strand.
GGCCTCAAGGACGACGTTCTCGCCCGGCTGTTCCCGCGGCCGCAGCCGGCGGTGGCAACGGTGGCCGGCGTGCCGCGGCTGAGGCTCGCCACCGAGGAGCCGCCGCGCTCTGGCGCCGCGGCGGCCGGGGAGTGAGGGATGCGCGCCACCTCTCACCAGTCCATTCGCGCCCACACGCTTCTCGGCCTCGGCGCGGTCGCGCTGCTGGTCGGCGGCGTCGGCGGCTGGGCCGCGCTGACGCAAATCTCTGGGGCGGTCATCGCGTCGGGGGTTCTCGTCGTCGATTCCCACGTCAAGGAGGTGCAGCACTCGACCGGCGGCATCGTCGGCGAGATCGCCGCCCATGACGGCGACCGCGTCAAACAGGGCGCGCTATTGGTGCGCCTCGATCCGACCATGCCGGCCGCCAATCTCGCCGTGGTCACCAAGGCGCTCGACCAGTTGTCGGCGCGCGAGGCGCGGCTGGACGCAGAGCGCCAGGGCGCCGGTCAGATCGCCTTTCCGAAGGCCCTGCTCGACCGGGGCGGCGATGCTGTGGTGGCCGAGATCATCGCCGGCGAAAAGCAGCTCTTCGAGACACGGCGGGCGGCGCGCTCCGGCCAGAAGGGCCAGCTCAGGGAGCGCATCGAGCAGCTGCGCAAGGAGATCAGCGGCGACACAGCCCAGGCCGATGCCAAGTCGCATGAGATCGTGCTTGTCGGCGAGGAGCTCGTCAGCCTGCGCGCGCTGTGGAAGAAGCGGCTGATCTCCATCGACCGGCTGACCGCGATGGAGCGCGAGGCGACGCGGCTCGACGGCGAGCGCGGCCAGCTGACGGCGGCGCTGGCGCAGGCCGAAGGCAGGATCGCCGAGATCAACCTGCAGATCATCCAGGTCGATCTCGATCTCAGCACCGAGGTCAACAAGGATCTGCGCGAGATCGACGCCAAGATCGGCGAACTGATGGAGCGCAAGGTCGCCGCCGAGGACCAACTCAGGCGCATCGACATCCGCGCGCCGCAGGACGGTGTCGTGCAGCAGTCGATCGCCTACACGATCGGCGGCGTCATCACGCCCGGCCAGATTATCATGCAGATCGTGCCCGACAGCGACAGCCTGGCGATCGAGGCCAGGATCGCGCCGAGCGACATCGACCAGCTGTTCGTCGGCCAGCCGGCGGCGCTGCGCTTTTCGGCCTTCAACCAGCGCACCACGCCGCAGATCAACGGCACGGTCGAGCGCACCTCGCCCGACACCACCACAGACCAGCGCACAGGCATCAGCTACTACACCGTGCGCATCGCCACCACGAGCGCGGAGGTGGCGCGCCTCGGCCAGGTCAAGCTGGTTCCCGGCATGCCGGTTGAATCCTTCATCAAGACCGCCGACCGCACGGTGCTCTCCTATCTGGTCAAGCCGCTGCAGGACCAGATCAGCCGCGCCTTCAGGGAGTAAGGCAGGCCGAAAGCGCTTAGGGTCGCTTGCTGTCCAGGCGTCATCACGCCCGGCCAGGTTATCATGCAGATCGTGCCCGACAGCGGCTAGTCGCGATCTGCTTGCCGCCGAATATCCGCCCCGGTCCGGCTGGCTGTGTATTCAAGGAAATGCTAATATTGACCTGGTCGGTGGGAGCTTCGTGCGGCCGATCGCGGCGGCGGGCGTCGAGGGGACGGCATGCGGATCGCAATGATGGGAGCGGGCGGCATCGGCGGCTATGTCGGCGCCAGGCTCGCCGAGCTGGGGGGCGAGGTCAGCTTCATTGCTCGCGGTGCCCACTTGCAGGCAATGCGCCAGAGCGGCCTGCGCATTCAAAGCGACCTCGGTAACATCTTGCTGTCCAATGTGTCCGCGAGCGACGCGCCGGCCGACATCGGTCCCGTCGATCTGGTGATTTTCGCGGTCAAGCTCTACGACAGCGAGAAGGCCGCCGCCACGCTCGGACCGCTCATCGGCGGGAACACGCGCGTCGCGACGCCGCAGGAC
>NZ_RZOI01000052.1:10286-17477 GCF_004022645.1 Mesorhizobium sp. M4A.F.Ca.ET.020.02.1.1
AAGCAGCCCGGAGAAGTCGTCCACGCGGGCGGGCTGCGTGACATCCTCGTCGGCGGACACCGCGACCCTGTCATCAAGGAACTTCAGGCGCTGTGCGATCGGGCTATCGGGCTGGAGCTGAAGCCGGTTGCCGACATCGACAATGTGCTTTGGGAGAAGTTCGTGACATTGGCGGCCTTCTCCGGCGGAACGTCGCTGATGCGTTCGGGGATCGGTCCGATCCTCGACGACCCCGAGGCGCGCATCTTCATCGAGCAGCTGCGCGACGAGGGCATGGCGATTGCCGCGGCCGCCGGTCATCCGCTGGCCGAGGGATTCGAACGGCGCGTCACGACCAGGTGGAGCGCATTCCCCCCGCATGTGAAATCGTCGATGGCCAACGATCTCGAAAGGGGAAAGCCGATCGAGGTCGCCTGGCTGTCCGGGCGGATGCACCAGCTGGGCATCGAGTTCGGCATCGCGACCCCTGGCCACACGGCGGTCTTCCGCGCCTTGCATCTCTACGCAGCAGGTGCCGCTGCCTAGCGGCATCCCATCGACCTTCCATGGAGGGCATCGTGACATCGAGCGAAGGCATGCCGGCGACGACAGGGAGCGAGGCAACGGGCTCCCAGGACATGTTCAACAGGGAGCTTGATACCTATCGCAGGATCGTGGATGCAAACCTCATGTTCCATCGCGAGGTCTATCGCCTTCTGCGTGACGTGCTCACGGAGCTTGCGCCTGCGTCGTTCCGCTTTCTCGACGTGGCGTGCGGCGATGCCGGCGCCTCCGCTGCGACGTTGAGGACGACCACGATCGGCAACTATGTCGGCATCGATCTGTCCGAGGCATCGCTGCGGCTGGCGGCTCGAGAGCTCGATATCCTTCCTTGCCCGGTCGAGTTGCGTTGCAGCGATTTCGCGCATGCGATGGCGACGTGGTCGGAGCCCGTCGACGTGATCTGGATCGGCATGTCGCTGCACCACCTGCCGACCGAGGGTAAGGCGCGGCTGATGCGGCACGCCCGCAGGGCCCTGGGAGGGATGGGCCTCTTCGTCATCTGGGAGCCAGCGCTTTTCGAGGGAGAGGATCGCGCCGCCTGGCTCGCCCGCTTCTCCTTGCTGCGCGATGAATGGTCGGCCGTTTCCGACGAGGAGTTCGCCGCCATGGAACGGCACATGCTGCTGGCCGATTTCCCGGAAACCGCCGCCACATGGCTCGGCATGGGGCGGGATGCCGGCTTTTCCCACGCGGAGGAGATTTTCGTCATGCCGAACAGAATGGGTAGGATGTTCCGATACTGGAACTAGAGCACTCCAGCAAAAGCGTGAAACGGCTTTCCGTCCGCAACTGCTCAAAACAAAGAGATGCGAGACAATGTCATCCAAGCTGAAACCGAACGAGGTCACGCCGGGTGATGCGCCGGTTCCCTTGGCCATTGAGCTTGCCGGCCGCTGGGGGCGGCTGCGGCCGCTCGACGCCGCGGGCGATGCGGCACAACTCTACCTGCTCTCGCATGACGAGCACACGCACGCCACCTGGGTCGACATGAAGGTGGGGCCGTTCGCCACCGAACGGGCCTTCGCCGAGCAAGTCGCCGTCCTGGTGGCCGATCCCAAGCGCGCCTTCTTCGCCGTCGATGGCCCCGATGGCGGGCCGCTCGGATGGCTCTGCCTGATGGAGGCGCGACCCGCGCATCATGTCGTCGAGCTCGGCTATGTGCTCTACACACCGCCGCTGCAGCGCACGCGGCTCGCCACCGAAGCGCTCTACCTCATCCTGCGCCACGTCTTCGACGATCTCGGCTACCGGCGCCTGGAATGGACCTGCACCTCGACCAACCAGCGCTCGCGCAAGGCGGCCGACCGACTCGGCTTCGTCTATGAAGGCATGCTGCGCGAGAGCCTGTTCCTGAAGGGCAAGCCGCGCGACATCTGCATGTACTCGATGCTTTCCAGCGAATGGCCGGCCCGCCGCGCCGCCTTCGAGGCCTGGCTCGATCCCGCGAACTTCCGCGATGGGCGGCAGATCTGGTCGCTGACCGAAATCCGTTCGGCTGCCGGCCATGATCCCGGGGAGCCGGCGGATCCGCCGCTGCCGGTCTGACGGAAAACCCTTGCCGGTGGCGATGCCGGTTTTGTGCTAATCAAGTCCAGTGGTTTCGCATGCATCAAGGGGGCAGGGCTATGAAGGCGCTCGAAATCTCCAATCAGGATTTGTCGCGGCTGGCGGACGAGGCGATGGACCTCGCCACGACCTATTGGGCCTCGCTCGATGACCGTCCGGCCTATCCGTCGACCAGCGGCAGGGAGACAACCGAACTCTTCTCGCGGCCCTGGGCCGAGGAGGGCAGGGGCCGGGACGTCCTGCACGACTTCAAGTTGATCGCCGAGCATGCGCGACCATCCGCTGGCAGGTTCTTCGCCTACGTCTTCGGTTCCGGCGAGCCGGTGGGGGCGGTGGGAGAATTGCTGGCGGCGGTGCTCAATCAGAACGTGTCCTCGTGGCGATCCGCGCCGGCGGCGACATCGATCGAACACGCCGTCGTCGGATGGCTGGCGCAGGCCGTGGGCTGCGCCGGTTTCACCGGCAGCCTCTGCGGCGGCGGCTCGGCGGCGAACCTGATGGCGCTGGCGATGGCGCGGGAAGCAAAGCTGCCGGCCAATGAAACGGGAGTGCGCGGCGGCGTGGTCTATGCGTCCGAGCAGGTGCACATGTCCATACCCAAGGCGGTGGCGCTCATCGGCGTCGGCAGGGCGAACCTGCGCCTGATACCCGTCGACGACCAGTTCCGGATGCGACCCGACGCTCTCCAGGCAGCCATCGCCGCCGATCGCGCGGCAGGACAAATCCCCATCGCGGTCGTCGCCACTGTCGGCACCATCGTCTCCGGCGCGATCGATCCGCTGCCCGAGATCGCCGGCATCGCCGGACGCGAGGGCATGTGGCTGCATGTCGACGGCGCCTATGGCGTTCTGGCGGCCCTGGCCCTGCCGGAGACGCTCAACTCGCTGGCCCTGGCGGACTCGCTCTCGCTCGACGCGCACAAATGGCTCTATCAGCCGCTCGATTGCGGCTGCCTGCTGCATCGCCACCCGGACATAGCGCGCCAGACGTTTTCGCACAGCGATGACTATGTCGGCATGCTGAGCCAGGATCCGACGGAAGGTTTCGCCTTCTTCGAGGAGACGTTCGAGCTGTCGCGGCGTTTCCGTGCGCTGAAGCTATGGCTTTCGCTGCAATATCACGGCCGCCGCGCCTTTCGCGAGGCGATCGCGGCGGACCTGCGCCATGCAAGGCTTCTGGCGGAGACGGTCGAGGCGCACCCCGAACTGGAACTCCTGGCGCCGGTGCCGCTCAGCGCGGTCTGTTTTCGCCATCGCGGCAAGGATAACCGCGCGATCCTGAGACGCATAAACGCACGTGGCCGCGTCTACCTGTCGAACGCGATGGTCCGCGACCAGTTCGCGCTGAGGGCGTGCTTCGTCAACCACCGGGCGACGGACGCCAGTGTGCTCGAAATCGTCTCGGAAGTGATCGCTGCGGCCGGCGAACTCAACGATTGAGCTCGCCAATCGAAAACTCACTCGACGAAGCCGAAGCGGTCGACATCGAACAGGCCCATGTCGGTGAGCTTGAGATGTGGGATGACGGGCAGTGCCAGGAATGCCACCTGCAGGAACGGCTCGGGGATCGTGCAGCCGATCGCGCGCGTCGCCTCGCGCAGCCGGTGCAGGGCGTGCGTGACGGTCTCGAAAGAGTCGAGACTCATCAGTCCGGCCAGCGGCAGCGCCAGCTCGGCGGTGATGACGCCATTGTCGGCCACCGCCATGCCGCCGCCCATCTCGATCAGCCGGTTGACCGCCACCGCCATGTCGGCGTCGGTGGCGCCGACCACGGTGATGTTGTGGCAGTCATGGCCGATCGAGGAGGCGATGGCACCGCGCTTCAGGCCGATGCCCCGGACAAAACCCTTGCCGATATTGCCGTTCCTGCCGTGCCGCTCGACCACCGCGGCCTTGAGGATGTCGGCCTCGGGGTCGGCCTGCAGGCACTGATCGAGGACGGGCAGGGCGGCGTCCTCGCGGAAGGTGATGATCAGGCCGGGCTTGATCGCGATCACCGGCGTCTGGTTGCGGCCCGCCCTGGCCTCGACGCGGAAGGCATCCGCCGTGACCGGCTTCGCCTTCACCGAGCCGAGGCCGACCGGCGCCACCGTGCCTCGGGTCTCGAACAGTTCCGGCGTCACCAGCCGTCCCGCGGAGACGACATCGCTCATCCGGCAGTCCTCGAGGTCGTCGAGCAGGGCGATGTCGGCACGCCAGCCGGGCGCCACCAGGCCGCGATCGGTGAGGCCGAAAATGCGCGCCGCGGAATGGCTGGCGGCGCGGTAGACATGATGCAGCGGCCGGCCCTTGGCGATCAGCCGCCGGATCGAGGAATCGAGATGGCCTTCCTCGGCGATGTCGAGCGGATTGCGGTCGTCGGTGCACAGCGCGACGAAGCTCGACGTATCGGCGTCGAGGATCTCGGCCAGCGCGTCGAGGTCCTTGGAGGCCGAGCCCTCGCGGATCAGGATCGCCATGCCCTTGGCGAGCTTTTCGCGTGCCTCGGCCGCGGTCGTGGTCTCGTGGTCGGTGCGGATGCGGGCCGCCAGGTAGCCGTTGAGCCGCTGGCCCCTGAGCAGCGGCGCGTGGCCGTCGATGTGGCCGTCTGAAAAGGCGTCGAGCTTGGCGATCATGCCTTCGTCGCCGGCGAGCACGCCGGGAAAATTCATCACCTCGGCGAGGCCGACCACCTTGGGATGGGCGCGGAGCGGGACGAGGTCTTCCGCCTCCAGCCGCGCGCCCGAGGTCTCGAACGCCGTCGACGGGACGCAGGACGACAGGTTGACCCGCACGTCGAGAATGGTCCGCTCGGCGCAGTCGAGGAAATAGCGGATGCCCTCAGTGCCCAGCACATTGGCGATCTCATGCGGATCGCAAAGCACCGTGGTGACGCCGTGCGGCAGCACGCAGCGGTCGAATTCGAGCGGGCTGACCAGCGAGGATTCGATGTGGAGGTGCGTGTCGATGAAGCCGGGCACGGCGAAGCGGCCGCGGCCGTCGATCACCTCGGCAGCCTGATAGCGCGCATGGGTGCCGACGATGCGGTCGCCGACGATGGCGATGTCGGTTTCGCTCACCCTGCCGGTGACGACATCGAGCAGCCGCACGTTGCGGACCACCAGGTCGGCGGGGACCTCGCCGGCGCCGGCGCGGATCATGCGGGTCAGCAGTTTCTTCGAATCCATGGGTCCCCCAGGCAAGGTCTGCCGCTACGCTCGTCCCAACCGCCGAAGCGGTCAAGGGGCGTGACTTTGGCCGGTGCCGGGCCGCCTTGTCGACACGTCGCAAAGGTGTTCCGGCACCGGAAATCGCGGGCAGACCTTAGGGTGGACGTGTTGCATTTCGCTCATACCGGTCGATCACGAACCCGTGATATGAGCAATCCATACTATGAGAAGCGGGGGCTTCAAGTAAGCTAGAAGCAATTCCAGGAAAAGTGCGTGGCGGTTTTCCGTCCGGGATTGCGTAAGCTAGAAGCAATTCCAGGAAAAGTGCGTAGCGGTTTTCCGTCCGGGATTGCGTACGGACAAAAACTGGAGCAACGTCCGCTCCAGCGTGAGGGGCGCAATCGACGCCCCGGGCTTGTTACGGCCGCATTTCGCGGTCACACTCCGGATATGCCTTCGGCGCGGGACGCACTGTCCCGGATCGAATGAAGGACCATTCCCGTCGGAGCCGGCCGCTGCACCATCCGGACCGGATCCCCGACTGCCTTGCCGCCGCGCGCCGAATGCCTGCGGCGGATGACCCTCGAAGGCAATCGCGGCCGCTCAGCTGACGTCGCAACGCAACCCGTCCACCCGAGGCAAGCGCAAGCCTTGCCCCAGGGAAACTCGCGGGGCTTAAGGCTTATTCCTGCGGGTTCCGCCGAAACCAAAGCAAATGCGAGGTCCAACGCGATGCATCCGATGCCCAGCCGGATTCCGGTGTCCATCATCATCCCGAACTACAATTACGCGCGCTTCCTCGAACGCAGCGTCGACAGCGCGCTCGGCCAGGACCATGACGACGTCGAGGTCATCGTCGTCGACGACAGATCGAGCGACGGTTCGGCGGTGGTCATAGAATCCTATGGCGACAGGATCCGCGCCTGCCTGCGGCCAAGGAATGGCGGCCATGCCGCCGCCTTCAACACCGGCTTCGCGGCAAGCTCAGGCAGGATCGTGCTGTTCCTCGACGCCGACGACTATCTCTACCCGGACGCCGTCTCCAGGATCGTCGACGCCTGGGATCCGGCGACCGCGCAGGTGCAGTCGCGGCTGCACATCGTCGACGAAGCACAGCGCGTCAAGGATGTCTTCCCGCCGCCGGAACTTCCCTTCGACGATGGCGACGTGGTGCCGAAGCTGCTGCACAAGGGGCGCTACCAGACGACGGTGACCAGCGGACTCGCCTTCGAACGCTCGACGCTGGACACCATCATGCCGATCCCCGAAGCCGATTTCCGCCAGGGCGCCGATGGCTATCTGGCGACGCTGGCGCCGCTCTACGGGCAGGTGCAGTCGATCGAGGAATGCGTCGGCGCCTACCGTATCCACGGCGCCAACCATTCCGTCTTCGGCGAAAAGCTTGCCGAGCGGGCGCGGTGGCGGGTGGCGCATGATTTCCACCGTATGGCGGCGCTGTCGGGCCAGGTCTCGGGCGTCGGCCTGGCGGTCGAGCCGGCCGAGACCGTCCTGCATGATACGCTTCATCTGGAGGAGCGGCTCGCCTCGCTCTGCGCCGACCCCGACCGGCACCCGGTCGCCAATGATTCCAAACTGGCGCTTGCCGCGCACGGCGCCGTCGCCAGCCTCGAGATGACGGCCTCGCTCAGGCGTCGCGCCATGCTTGCCGCCTGGTTCCTGTCCGTCGGCATGCTGCCCGGAAGGATGGCGCTCGCCGTGCTGTCCTGGAAGCTCGACGCCGCGTCGCGGCCGGCCTTCCTCGCGCGGTTCTCCAAATCCATCCGCCAGGCGATGGGTTGAAAGCATTCGCCTCACATGCTTCGCTGAGCAGGGCAGGGAGCGGGAGAGGGCAGGGCTTCAAGAAATTTGACAGCCCGTGTCGGACTGGCCAGGCCCCCGTACGTCCTTGGGGCATCGATCAGCAAATCAGAGAG
>NZ_RZOI01000530.1:0-4372 GCF_004022645.1 Mesorhizobium sp. M4A.F.Ca.ET.020.02.1.1
GATCAGGAGCGATGGCACGATAGGATACGAAACGAAGCGAAATCAGAGCCTGCAAGTCGTTGTTTAAAAATGGAAAGTTATTTCTCCCTCCACCGAGAGACGGGAGTGATTTCAAAGAATTATTCAAACGATTAGCCGCTGCGGGTGCGGGCCGGCCATTGGGCAAAGATGGATTTCCAGCAGGCTCGTGGACTCCCGAGCTTCTTGCAGAGGCGATTTCACAAATTGATTCCAACCGGATTGGGGTCGATCTGCGAACAGTGCAGCTTTGGTTTCAAGAGAACGAGAAGGGAATTAGCGCTGCCAACATCCGTTGGTTGGCAAGGGTTTTCGGCTGCGATGATCCTGTGGCTACCAGCGAATGGCAGATGGAGCTGAGTGCCGCGCAATCGCGGTTAGCGGCCAAGAGACGAGTATCGAAGAGAGTTGGAAGCGAGGTTGCGCTGGCCGTTCCAGATATGGCGCGAGCCACGACCCTCGATAACGAGTCAGAGTCCCCGGCAGAGCTGGCACGGGATACTGACGCCAAGCGGCCGAGGCAGCGTTTTAGTTTGGCTGGAAAATCGGAGGCATTTTTTAGTCACGGATCTCCCCTGAATTTACCCGCGTCGGTGTTTGCGGGTGTCACCGCTCTTGGGTTTTTATCGTATATTTTGGGCATTCACAGCGTGACATATGGCCGGGCGGATGGCGTCGTCAAGCAGGTTGGGTTTCTTTGGACAGCGAATTGGACATTCGTCTTCATGGTATTTTTGCCACTGTTTTTTGCTTTCGTGACCGAGCTAGTGACCTTTTGGAAAGATGAAAGCCGCCCAAAGCTTGTGGGGCAGGGCGACAAGACGGAAAGCGACAATGCCTGGGCGCGCAGCGTAGAAGCTTCTTCGTATTCATATTGGGCGGTTTTTTTGATTTGTGTGCTGTTCGCCGGTCTTTTTCAGTGGATCGGCGTATCATTGATCCCGTTGGTGAAAGGTGGTGGCAACTATGCGACGGATTGGGGCTCGCTAGCGATTGTGCGCCCTGAGGTCATATCGGTTCCAGAAGCGGTTACATTCACTGGGATCGCTTATCTATACATGTGCCTGTGCTTTTATCTATTCTTCGTAGGTCTCATTCTTCTTCATACGATGATCCATGATCTTTGGAGAATTGGTGAGGCATCGAAAAATCGGCCGGAGGTGGACTATCAACATGAACTCAATGAAGCCAGCCTCAGGGTTATGCGTGGGATTTTTCGGTGTACTTTGTTGGGAATTCTGATCGCCATCGTCATGAAGCTCCAGAGCGCTTACTTGACATCACGCGGAGAGAATATTGTGGCTTGGTTGGTCGGCGATATGTCTTCTGCCTTCTACGGGCGCAATGATGTGGGCGTCGGGATCAGCTATCGTAGGCCGACCCATTACAGTAGCCTTCTTATCACTATTTCGACCTGTGTTGTTTTTGCGTACGGGACCATCCGTTTAGGTGGCGGAAGTCGGATTCAGGCGCCTTTGTGGAAGATGTCGGCGACCGTGGCGTTGCTCGTTGCTGGCTACTTGCTGATCGATGCATTTGCTGGCTTTTCGATCCTTCTGGGCGTTGGAGTGCTGCTTGCGACATACGGCCTATTCGATCCCGGATTTGGGCGACGGCGAGCGAGCGAACTAGGAAAAAATCGCAGTGTATCATAGCTGGCTTGATCGTTGGGATGAGCGGCGCGCGCAACGCGGTGAGGAAGGGAAGAAGGCATCGGATTTCATCCTTGACGCGGACCGCGCCTTTCCGGGAGCGGGGAAGATTGCAAGCATCGAGGAGTTTTGTGTGCTTGCCGACCAGGCCGCAGCTGATCCAGCCTTTTTCGATGAGCCCAGCGAGAGCGATCAGGGGTTTGAGTGGAAAGATGGATGGCTAAAATTTCCATCGGACGTTGCGACTGATATCGCCGCGAACAATGTTGTGTGGGCGAAAATCACGGAAAGTGGGTCGTTCGATCGTGCAATGGTGATCTTTCACCATTGGAATGCAAGTGCGCGGAACCGTCAGATTGCCAGTTTTTTCTCGCGGCGTGGTATCACCGTTGTCGAGATTGCCATGCCCTATCACTTCGAGCGCAGCCGTCCCGGCTCCCTCCACGCCGACTATATGCTTAGCCCCAATCTCGGGCGAACGATCCAGTCCATAAGGCAGGGGGTATTGGATGGGCGAAAGCTCATACGTTGGTTGAAGAGCGAAGGCTACAGAGAGATTTCGGTTCTTGGTATGAGTTTGGGTTCCTGGGTCGCGGGGTTGATCGCTGCACGCGACCAAGCCGTGTCAAAAGCCTCGCTGTTTCTGACGGCGGGGAGTCTAGCGGATATGGTCTGGACGGGTCGCGCGACACGATTGATACGCGATAGCCTTGAGCCTCAGATTGAGGTGACGGATCTCAGAAGGGCCTGGGGTCCACTTAACCTGGAGAATTACGCACATAATTTGGCACGCCCTGATCTCGAACTTCACGCTGTGTTGGCCAAGAGAGACAAAGTGGTGTTGCCGGCACTCTCGGAGAGGTTCATGCAGAGGCTGAAGGACGCCGGAGCTAGGCCAAATATTTTGGAATTGAACTGTGGTCACTATTCGCTTGGCGTGCCGCCTTACGTTCTGTTGGCCGGGTTGAGCGTGCAGCGGTTTCTGTTGGGTAAGTCTGTCCGGGGGGGCTGACCTGTGTAAAGCGATGATCTGTATGGGGTTGGTGCGTCACTTGCCTCAGTCTTGGCGTAAGGACTAACGCATTGAAATAACAAGGTCATTTCCCATCTCATTCCCTTAACAGCCGGATGTCCAGCTCGAATCGCTCGACGCGCGCGATCTGAACCGCTGCGGCCTCAGAGTGGCGTGGATTGATAAGGACATTGCGGTCCGGGCTATCCGCGATCGGTACGATTGCCGACGGAACAAAGAGCAGCGCCGTGTCATTTGCGGTGAGCCATTCGTCGCCAAGGCGCTGCGTCATGGCTTCCTGCTGGCGCCAATCTGCAGGAAGGTCACGGACGGATCGATGCGATGCCGGTATCTCATCCGAGATATCGTATGCCACCATGGCGAGGGCCGGCAACAATGCCGGGTCTTCAACGTGGACAAGCTTCTCCAAGATACAGAGCGAGGGCGACGTGGCGGCGTAGGTGACTGGATGCCCGACCGTATTCCAGCGGCCATCGAACAGCAGGCCGTAGCCGCCGTCAATCGCATTCGCATACTGGAGGCTCGAAAGCCGCCACAACCGCATCAGGCGGCGGCGCCCCAGGCGATCTTCCCGAGGATGGTTTCCACGACGCGGGCGCCGGCCTCGGTCTGGGCGACGCTCAAAGGCGTCTCGCCACCCAATTCGCCGAGCTCCTTACGCAGCCACCGATTGGCCTTTGCTGCATCCCCAAAGGTCTCTTCCGCCAGCGCCTGGATGCGAACCAGTCTTACGGCGCGATCGGACTCTTCCACAGTCAGCGGCTGGTTCTTCTCGGCCCGATGGCGACGGGTGCGCTGCGGGATGACGAAGCGCTCGATCTCCTGCTCGCTGAGGCCGGCAAGCGACAATCCCTTCAAGGTGGCCAAGGGCAATCTGCGACGGACGATCATGGCGAGATCTGCCTGAGAACGAACATCTGTTCCCAGCACGCTCGGTCCCCCGAGCTTGCGTGACACCTCTTCAATGACAGCAATGGCAGTGGCCATGGTTCAACTCCGGCAATGTGCGTACAAATTTAGGGCATATTGCCGGAAAATACAATGGAGATGCACGCTGCTAGCCCAAAAACCAATCCCGAACGGGTGAAAGCCAGCTTTCGACCGCTTTGTAGACGTCGACCAGCCACGTCTCCATAGCACCCAGCTCATGCCCGAACAAAATCAATGGGCCGATGACAATCAGAGCCAACAGTGCAAATCCCACAAAGCCATCCGGACGATCAGCACTGTCGTCGGGCGGCGGAAGGGGTTTAATGTGCCAATGCTGCCTCATTGTCCTGACCTAGCGTTCCTGCTCGCTACGCTCGCGGTCGTGCCGCTGCTCGACTTCACGCTCCAACTCGCGCAAGCGCGGAACCTGCTGTTGTGGCGGATCCGCCCGGTACTCCTCATTCAACCTCGCCGCACGGCTGCCCGGTTCAGACCGTCCAGATGTAACCCGTACGTTATCGTCACGTTCCTGTTCAGCTTCCGCTCTGCGCCGGCTCTCCATGTGGATTTCGTTGTTCAGATCGTGTCTGATCGTTGCCATATCGCGGATGTAGCCGTTGCCGTCGATCGCGGCTCGGGCAGCCTCCCGCAACAGATCGGCGTATCGGATCTCCGCCTCGCTCAATTTTGCAATCCGGGCGTCACGCTCGGCTTCTGTTTCGGCAAGGCTCGAAGCGGG
>NZ_RZOI01000531.1:0-4340 GCF_004022645.1 Mesorhizobium sp. M4A.F.Ca.ET.020.02.1.1
GTGACGGCCATCCCGTGAGAACGGCCTGCACCATCAATGCGACAAGATCTGGCTCAGAAAAAGCTTCGTTCTGTCGTGCTGCGGATTGGTGAAGAAGTCGTGCGGCGCGCCCTCCTCGACCATCCGACCTTGATCCATGAATATCACGCGGTCCGCGACGGAACGCGCGAAGCCCATCTCATGCGTGACGCAGACCATTGTCATTCCGTCGCGCGCGAGACTTGTCATGGTCTCGAGCACCTCGGCGACCATCTCCGGATCGAGCGACGACGTGGGCTCATCGAAGAGCATCACCGCAGGCTCCATGCAGAGCGAGCGGGCGATTGCGACGCGCTGCTGCTGCCCTCCGGAGAGCTGCGCGGGATATTTGCCGGCCTGCTCCGGTATGCGCACGCGTTCGAGGAACTTGAGCGCGAGCTTCCTGGCTTCAGCCTCGGGCACGCCCTTGATCCACATCGGGGCGGCCATGCAGTTCATCAGCACCGTCATGTGCGGGAAGAGATTGAAGTGCTGGAACACCATGCCAACGTTCTTGCGAACTTCAGCCACGTTAGGCATCTTGTTGTGCAACCTGATCCCGTTGACGGTAATCTCGCCCTCCTGGTGCGCCTCGAGCCGATTGAAGCACCGGATCAGCGTCGACTTTCCCGAGCCGGAGGGGCCGCAGATAACGACGCGTTCGCCCCTGTGAACGGTGAGGCTGACCTCAGTTAATGCTCTGAAGGCGCCGTACCACTTCGAGACATTCTTCGCTTCGATGATTTTGTCCGCGCTCATCGAGGCCTGCTCCTGACCTGATGGCTCTCGAGACGAAGTTGGTTGTGCGGGCGATACATTGGCAGGCGCCTTCAAAGGATTGGGCTCATAAGGGTCACCTTTGAGGTTGCTTACGTTGCTCACGCTCATCTGACCTTGCTCCTGGCGAAATAGCGCTCGATCCTGGATTGAATCAACTCGAGGCAAATGGACAGGATCCAATAGATAATCGCTACGGTGATCAGCATCTCCAGGGGCTGAAAGGTGGCCTGGCCAAGTGTGCGACCAAGGAATGTAAGCTCCCACACGCCGAGGACCGACACGAGCGAACTGTCCTTCAGCAATCCGATGAACATGTTTCCCATCGGCGGAATGATTACGGGAAGCGCCTGCGGCAGAATGATCTTGCGCATCGTGAGGCCAAAGCCGAAACCCATGGACCGGGACGCCTCCCACTGACCGCGGTCGATGCTCGCAATGCCGGCCCGGAAGATCTCCGTCATGTACGCACCAATACATAGCGAAAGTGCCAATATGCCTGACGGTATGGCATCGAGCACAATGCCCAGTTGGGGCAGGCCGAGATAGATGAGGTAAACCTGCATCAAAAGCGGCATACCGCGGAAGAAAGAAGTATAAAAGCTGGCAATCCCGTAAGCGAAGCCATTGCTTGACAGTTTCGCTATGGCGGCGGTGATCCCGATGATCGATGAGAAAAACAGTGAGATCGCCGACACATAAAGTGTCGTCACGACCCCTTGCGACTATGAAGGGAAGCTTTTCCCAAATAAAAGGCAGATTCAGGTCGAACAATTCAACGAAAGCGATAAACAGAAGGAGCAGTTCGAGCCATACAACGCCGATTTGCACTTTCAGCGACGCAAAACCGATCAGCACCAGGTTGAGGCAGAACACGACCGCAATCAAAAATGCAATCGCAAAGCGCCCGTATAAGCCGCTCTCCAGCGGATCGCCGATCACTGGCCGCATGAGTTCGCCCATGATGGTGCCCGTGAGGTTGGGCATAAGGAAAACCACGAGCACAATTGCGAACATCGAGGCGATGAACCACGGCCTATGGACGAGCACCTCGGATTCAACTGTGTCCTGATAGAGCATGAGAGCAGTCCTAGAAATGAGCAGCCCGGCCTAACTCCCGCCGCTGCAGCTTCACCAGCTTCAGTTTTCGATAGTGCGGTCTGCCCTGTACCAATTAACCGGCAGCTTGGAGAGCGAGCCGCCACATCGTCAGCGGCCTAATCTTGTCACAGCTATCCCGAGAATCGCGCACGCGATTCCTTCGGCATTGGCAGCGTCGATATGAGCCAAGCCCACACGGAAGAGCAGCGGTCCAAACTGGGTCGCCGCAGCTTCACCAACCTCACTCCGCGGCCGTATAGTCTGTCCCGAACCATTTGATCGACAGCTTAGCGAGTGCGCCGTCATCCTTCAAACTTTTGATCGCGGCCCCAAGCTTATCACTGAATTCTTTGTCGCCATGGAGTATGGCGATCCCGCCCGGCATGTATGCGAAGGGCTCGCCGATGATTTTGAGCGGAAAGCCGGCTTTAATGATGTCTCTCGCTTGGGTTTCGTCAGTAATCGCGCCGTCAAGACGAACGCCATCGCCGAGGCGAAGGTCGTCGTATGGACTGGGAGTGCCTTCGTAGCTCTTCACCTCGCCGGGCGTGAAGTGATACTGTATTGGCGGCTGGCCGAAGACTTCCAACGTGTGATTAGCATAGGATTCGTTCGTGGTTCCTGCCACTACGCCAATCCGCTTACCATCGAGATCAGAAAGCTTGGTCGCCTTGCTATCCTTGTGGACTAAGGCGACGGTGCCCGTGTAAATGTACATGCTTGGGAAGCCGAATTTTTTGGCGCGTTCCTCGGTCGGCACCATCTGACCCATCGTGAGATCCCAACGGCCCGCCCATTTGCCCGAGGTCACAAGGTTCCACTCCGGCGTCACGAATTTAACGTCCACGCCCAACTGTTTCGCTATGCCCTTGGCGACTTCCACATCAAATCCGTCGAGTTCCCCCTTGTCATTCATAAATGAGCTCGGGGGCCAGCCAATGGACGTCGCCACAGTGAGCGTCTTTGTGGCGAGCACGCGGTCGAGTACGGCACCGGCATGTGCCGCGCTTGAGAAAGTAAGACACGCTACGGCGACCGAGGCTGCAGCTGCTATTATCGTCATCGGCTTGATCATGCGATCCTCCCATTACATGAAATCCTTACCCAACTCGATCTCGTCGAGTTCAGGCGGGCATCGCGCAGACGCCTCGCCATCATGCTAAGGGCCCAGCGCCACATATATGCAGCGAAAATGCTGGCTTTTGCAGTGCTTTGCTGCAAAAGCAGTTTATATTGCGCAGGATTTCGCACTGCTAAGCGAACCCGGTCAATAGTCTCGCAACTGCTCCGGAACGTGCAAATGACCTGCATGTCCGCGGGGTTGAAGCCACCGAATCTGCAAACGATGGTGGCTCGCCTTGAGGACATCGACCTCCAGAGGCGCGACAAGCAACGCGGTGAGCAGAAGATCGTGAAGACGGGAACGGCCGCTCCCGGGGGCGTTGGTGCCTCCCCGTCTGGTGGTCCAGATCGACCATACGAAGGCCGGCGTCTTCGTTGTTGACGAGGAAACCTGGCAGCCAAAGTCGGGCCGTGGCTGACGCTAACGATGAAGTCTGCTGCCGCATAGTGACGGGTACTATCGTACTATCAGACCACCGAGGCTCCATCCAGACTGTCCATTAACCTGCCTGTTGTGTTCCCAATCGGCGTGGTTGAGACAGCGAGGCCGCGCATCATTGCCCTGTCGCTGGCCTGGCGGACATGGTACAAGTCGACAATGGCGCCCCGACTGCCGGAGCCGGGCGTTCAAGCGAGGATGCCAGCACGCCGGCATCGCAATCGAATGGCGACCTGCTGCGTGTTTCGGTAATTCCCGGACACCCTTTTCGCTAAATCCCGGACAGTGATTTCAGTAATTCGCGGACAGCGATTCCGCTAAATCCCGGACAGTTTTCGGAAGCGGATTTAGCGGTCGGTTCTTGGCTGCGCCGTTCTGGCAGTTTGGCCTCTCACGACGATGTTGAGAGGGGCCATGCCGAGACGGAAGCAAGCGAGACGAACGAGCGTGAGGGACATCCAAGCGATGTTGCGCCTGACCCATGAGCAGGGTCTTTCGGTGCGTGAAGTGTCGGAACGGCTGAAGATCAGCAAGACGACAGTATCGACCTATTTGCTACGGGCGCGGGAGGCCGGGCTGTCATGCTGGCCTCTGCCGCCGGGCCACGACGACGCGACACTTGAGCGGCTGCTGTTTGGCCGTGCCGGTCGTCCGCCGCAAGACCTGAGCGAACCGGACTTTGCGCTGATCGCCAGGGAGCTGAAGCGCAAGGGGGTGACGCTGACGCTGTTGTGGCAGGAGTATCGCGCCGCCCATCCCGACGGCTACGGCTACACCTGGTTCTGCGAGCACTTCGCCGCTTTCGAGCGCCGGACGAGCGCGACATTCCGCAACCGGCATGCGGCGGGCGCGGTGATGCAGACGGACTATGCCGGGCAGACGG
>NZ_RZOI01000532.1:0-4330 GCF_004022645.1 Mesorhizobium sp. M4A.F.Ca.ET.020.02.1.1
ACCTGGGACGGTCCGCCGCCGCGCATCCTGATCGGCGGCTCGCTTTACCTTGCCGGCGCGGTGCTGGCCGAAAATGGCACGCCGCCCACCTGACGTCGGATTTCTCGCAAGCATGGGGCGTCCTATCTGACCAGCGCAAGGAGCCCGTCGTGATCAAGGTCAAGCAACTCGCCCACGTCTGCATCTTCGCGCATGAGCTGGAAGCGACGCGAGGCTTCTACCGCGACGTCCTCGGCATGGACACCCAGTTCAATTTCCTGCGCGACGGCAAGGTCTTCGGCTTCTACCTCAATTGCGGCGGCCGCAGCCATGTCGAGGTGTTCCAGAAAGGCGAGGCCAGCTACAGCGACCAGAACCAGATCAACCACTTCTGCCTCGAAGTGGAGGATATCGACGCCGCGATCGCTCATATCAGGTCGAAGGGCGTCGAGGTCACGTCGAAGAAGCATGCCTGCGACGACACCTTTCAGGCCTGGATCCGCGATCCCAACGGCGTGAAGATCGAGCTGTTCGAATACACCGGAAAGAGCGCGCAATTCACCGGCGGCGACCGCATCGCCGACTGGTGACTGCCGCACGCTGTCTGCGGACTACTTCAGTTCGATCTCGATGAAGGCGTACTCGCTGTCATTGTCGCTGATGACGTCGTGCTCGACGCCTTCCTTGCGGAAATAGGGCGCTCCCTTCTTCATCTCGGCGAAGGATTCGCCGTCCTTGGTCAGCAGCTTCACCTTTCCGTCCATCAGCGGCACGATGACATAGTCATGGCCATGACGGTGCCAGCCGGTATTGTCGCCGGGCTGGAAGCGATATTCGGTGACGATGACGCGCTCATTGTCGATGAAGACGGTGGCCTTGGCTGTTCCGGTCATGATGTTCTCCTGTCCGTCCCAAGCAGAAGACATGGAGGCAGCGCGCGCGAGGGCCAGAGGGCGCTGAGGGATGGCGCCAAAGAAAAAGCCCGGCGCGATGGCCGGGCTTGTCCTGCAAACTTCTCGATTGGCTCACGCGAGGCTGCCGTTGATCCAGTGCGACAGCGCGGTCTTCGGCGCCGCGCCCACCTTCATGTCGGCCACTTCGCCGCCCTTGAAGATCATCAGCGTCGGGATCGAGCGCACGCCGAACTGCGCGGCAAGCTCGGGATTCTCGTCGATATTGAGCTTGGCGATCTTCACCTTCGAGCCAAGCTCCTTGGCGATGTCTTCCAGCGCCGGAGCGATCATCTTGCAGGGGCCGCACCATTCGGCCCAGAAATCCACCACGACCGGCTCCTTGGCGTTGAGCACATCGGCCTGGAAATTGCTCTTGTCGACCTTGACGGTGGTCATGCGGAAATCCTTTCAAGAACTCGGGTTGCACCAAATGTGGTGGTGACAGAGATCTAATTCAAGCAGTGCTTGTGTCACGCTCCCGTGAGTCGGGCAAGGGCATCATCCATCGCGCTGGCCGGCAGTTCGATCAGCCTTGGCGCTTCGGTGAACAGCAGCGCGGCCTGGACATCGCGGCCGGGATAGAGCGGCTGCAGCAGCGCGCGGTAGAGCGCAAGCTGCAGCACATAGGCCGGCGGCACCTCCTCCAGCGTCGTCGGCGCCGGCCGGTTGGTCTTGTAGTCGACGATCGACACGCTGTGCTCAGAGACCGCCAGCCGGTCGATCTTGCCGGAGATCGAGCGCAGCTTTCCCTTCACCTCGAGGCTGCCCATCACCGCGATTTCGGCGCGGGATGCGGGCGAGAACAGGGGGGCGAATAGGGGATCGGCGAGGATCGCAAGCACCGCGTTCAACGCTTTCACGCGCTCGGCTTCCGACCATGCCGCGCCGGCGCGCGCCAGATAGCGCTCGGCGGCGTCCTTGCGCCCGCCTTCGGCGATCGAAGGCAACATCTGCAGCAATTTGTGCAGCGCCAGCCCGCGCAGGACGGCGAAGCCTGGCTCGGCCTCGGCGTCCAGCACCGGCGAGCGCGTGTCGGTCACCGTCTCCTTCGCCTCGTCGATCAGCGCCGAGGCGCCGGAGGGCGACAGCGGCCGTGGCAGCTCCTCATACGGGGGCAACGGGCGGAACAGGCTTTCCGGCAGTGGCACGACATGCTCGATCGGGCTCTCCGCCTCGGCCGCCGCCAACGCCACCGGCGGCAATTTGGTCATATGGAAGCGGTGCACGACGACCTCCGCCGCCGCCGGGTGGCGGCGCTCCATGCTTTCCGGCGCGCCGAGCAGCGCCCGGCTGACGATCGAATGCCAGGTGCCGGTGCTCGGCGCCCGCTTGCCATGGTATCCGCAGACGACCAGCCGGTCCTCGGCGCGCGTCATGCCGACATAGAGCAGTCGGCGGTATTCGTCGTCGGCGAGTTCGCGGGCATGCGCGGCGGCGGCCTTCGAAAAGCCGTTGGCGACGTCGCCGGCCGAGCGCCAGAGATAACCCTTGCCGTCGAAATGCTGGCCCGAGCCCTGGAACGGCATCAGGCGCGGCAAATGCTGGTCGCTGAACGGCGCCGAGCCGCCATCGACCAGGAAGACGACCGGCGCCTCCAGGCCCTTGGCGGCGTGCACGGTCATGACGCGGACCTCGTCGCGGGTCTGGTCCATCTCGCGCTTGATCTCGGGTCCGCTGCTTTCCAGCGTCGCCAGGAAGGCCTCCAGTCCCGGCAGGCCGGTGCGCTCCTCGGCCAGGCAGAAGCTCAGGAATTCGTCGATGATATCGCCGGCTTCCGGTCCGAGCCGGGCGATCATCTTCTTGCGCAGGCCGTCGCGGGCGAGTGCGGCGGCATAGAATTCGAACAGCGGCTTGAACGCCGCCTCGTTCGCCCAGGCGTCGAGTTGCGCCACCACCGGGGCCAGCGCCGGATCCTCTCCGGCCTGCTGCCTCAGTGAGGCGACCAGCGATTGGCCGGAAGGGCGTCCGTTAGCCAGCGAAAAGAGCCGCTCCTCGGACACGTCGAAGACAGGGCTGCGAAGCACGGCCGCCAGCGATAGGTCGTCCTGCGGCTGGATGAGGAAATGGCCGAGCGCGATCAGGTCCTTCACCGCAATGTGGCCGGGTAGGCTCAGCCGGTCGGCGCCGGCGACCGGAATGTCGCGGCGTTTCAAGGCGCGGGTCAATGCATGCACGAAGCTGTCGCGCTTGCGCACCAGCACGAGCACGTCGCCAGGCCCCAACCGCTTGCCGCGGCCTTCGATGATTTCACCGTTGCCGATCCAACCGGCAATGGTGGTCGCAACATTCTCGGCAACGCGCACAGCTGGCGCATGGGCATGGTCGACGGCCTGGGTCCAGTCGTCCGGCTCGTCGACCATTTCCGCGCCGATCGACGGCCAGACCTCGACATAGCCCGGCGCATCGGTTCGGATCGCCTTGTGGCTCAGCGCATCAGGGTCATGGCTGATCCCGCGCCTGATTCCGGGATCGGCAAAGACACGGTCGACGGCGGCCAGCACGTCGTCGCTGGAGCGGAACGACCAGGTCAGCTTGAGATCGGCGAAGGAGAATCCTGCGTCGCGCACGCGTCCGGCAAATAGTTGCCTGCTCTCGGCAAAGGAATCGGGCGCGGCACCCTGGAAGGAATAGATCGACTGCTTCTCGTCGCCGACGGCAAACATCGTGCGATGGACGGCTTCACGCTGTCCTAGCCCGGCAAAGAACTCTTCCGTCAGCTTCTTCACCGCCTCCCATTGGTCTGGACTGGTGTCCTGCGCCTCGTCGAGCAGGATGTGGTCGATGCCCTGGTCGAGCTTGAACTGCACCCACGCACCGGCATCGGGGCGCGACAAAAGGGCGACGGTGCGGGTGATCAGGTCGTTGAAGTCGAGAAAGCCGCGGCTCCGTTTCAGATGCTCATAGCGTGCAATCAGCCAGCGGGCGACCGTCAGCGCCGCCGCGGTGCCTTCGAGCATCCTGAACAGCGCCAGCCGGTCCGACACTTCCAGGATTGCCCTGGCAGCCTCGATGTAGCGCTCCGGTAGGTCCGGCAGCCGGTCGAGCAGCACTTTTTTGAAGGCTTTTGCCGGCTCGTAGGCGGCGCCATCGGCCTTCAGGAAAGCCTTGCCGAGCAGCTCCAGCCTGCGGATCTGATCGGCTTCGGCAAAGGCCAGCCTGGCATAAGGCAGGATGTTGTTCAGCACCATGCGCGCATCGGCTGCTTCGGCGGCACGCGCGAAGCCGGCGAAATAGTCTGGCAGGAAACCGGGCAATGGCCAGAGCGAAGAGGCGATGTCCTCTGCCGTCAGGCCGGGCCTGAAGCGGAATTCGGCGAGCAGCGACCGGAAGTCGTCGCCCAGCCCCGCGATGAAGGCGCGCAGCCCGTCGCGTTTGTTCACGATCTCGGCCAGCAGCGC
>NZ_RZOI01000533.1:0-4329 GCF_004022645.1 Mesorhizobium sp. M4A.F.Ca.ET.020.02.1.1
CCATTTCATGGCGCTGAAGGTCGGCAAGATCGCCGTCGCGCGCGGCATCGATGTCGGCGCGCTGTCGCACCCGCTTGGCGTCATCCCCGACACCGCCGACATTTCCGGATCCGGCAAGGCGCTGGCCTATGCGATCGCGCGCCAGGAAAGCGAGTTCAATGTCGGCGCCATCTCCAGCGCCGGCGCGCGCGGGCTGCTGCAATTGATGCCGGGCACGGCCAGGCAATTGGCGAAGAAGGCCGGGCTGACGTTCTCGCAGACGCGGCTGACAAGCGACGCCGGCTATAATGCGACGCTGGGCGCCGCTTTCCTCGGCGAGCAACTCGACCGCTTCAGCGGCTCCTACGTGCTGACTTTTGCCGGCTACAATGCGGGTCCCAACCGCGCCGCCCAATGGGTGGCCAAATACGGCGACCCGCGCGGCAAGGACACGGATGCCGTCGTCGACTGGATCGAGCGGATTCCCTACACGGAAACAAGAAGCTACGTGCAGCGCGTGATGGAGAATTACGAGGTCTACAAGATGCGTATTTCCGGGAAGTACGACATCGTCGGAGATCTGGTGAATGGGCGGAGTTGAGCCGTTTTTCCCCTTCTCCCCCTGTGGGAGAAGGTGGCTCGGCGCGTAGCGCCGAGACGGTTGAGGGGTGTTGGACGGATCGCCGCCGTCGCCAAGCTGGAGCACCCCTCATCCGACCGAGCTTCGCTCGGCCACCTTCTCCACAAGGTGAGAAGGAGGAGCCTCACCGATTTGACCGCCCCTGCCCTCGCCTGTAGCACTCGCAGACGAATCGGCAATGGCGAGGGACGTGTCCGCATGCCAGGCGAAGGTTTCTCCGACTTTTTCTATGACGCGCCGGATGGGCTCCGGCTTCACGCCCGCATCTATGGCGAAATCAATTCGGGTCGTTGGCCTGTCGTCTGCCTGCCCGGCCTCACCCGCAACGCGCGCGACTTCCACGAATTGGCACTGCGCCTGTCGAGCCAGACCGAGCGCAAGGTTGTCGCCTTCGACTATCGCGGGCGCGGGCAATCGGCCTATGACCCTGATATCAGCCATTACACTGTCGGCGTCGAGGCCGGCGATGTCCTGGCCGGGCTGGCGGCACTGGACATCGAGGACGCCGGTTTCATCGGCACCTCGCGCGGCGGGCTGATCATCCATGTCCTCGGCGCGATCGCGCCGGCGGTGCTGAAGGCCGTCGTTCTGAATGACATCGGCCCGGTGATCGAGGCGCCCGGCCTCGCCCATATACGCTCCTATCTCGACGGCGCACCGAAGCCGAGGACGTTTACCGAGGCACTCAGTGCCCAGCGCGGCGTGCATGGCGCAGACTTTCCGGCACTGACCGAAGCGGATTGGGAGCGAATGGTGTCGGCGCTCTATCACGAGACCGACGCCGGGCTGGTGTCGGATTTCGACCCAAGGCTGGTCGATACGCTGGCCAGTCTCGACTTCAGCAAGCCGCTGCCCGATCTGTGGCCGCAATTCGAGGCGCTCACGGCGTTGCCGCTGCTTGCCATACGTGGCGCAAACTCCAAGCTGCTGTCAGCAGCAACGCTTGCGGAGATGCAAAAGCGCCATCCCGGCATCGAAACAATCACGGTCGAGGGCCAGGGTCATGCGCCGTTCCTCGAAACGGGCACCTTGCCTGTCGCCATCGCCGCGTTCCTGGATCGGGCGGAGCGGAAAATCCAAAAGAAGTAATCCAAAGTTCAAAATCGGCCGATGAGCTATTGCAACAGTATAGAAACGCTTAGAAAGGCAATCGCTTCCGGAATTACGGCAACCGGTTCTGAACGTCGGCGCCGCCCCTCATCCGCCGCCGGCACCTTCTCCCCGTGAACGGGAGAAGGAAACGAGCTAGTTGGCCCTGGAGCTTTTCCCGGCTGCTTTCACCGCAGCCGCTTCGCGCTTCGGCTTACGCGCCGGCTTTGAGGATGATGGCGCGGTCAGCGGGGACGAAAAGACGGAACTCTCCGTGGCCGCCGCATTGCCGCGCGGCGTTTCCAGCACGAAGACACAGCCGTCGAGGTCGTTGGTGGCGAGATGCGCGTAGCGCATGGTCATCGACAGCGTTTGGTGGCCGAGCCACATCTGCACGCGCCTGATGTCGATGCCGCCCTGGACGAGTCGCGAGGCGCAGGTGTGACGCAGTATGTGCGGCACCACCTGTTCGTCGGCGGCAAGGCCAACCTCGCCCTTCGCCTCATTCCAGATGGCGCGGAATTGCGCCTGGCTGAACGTGGTGAAGGGGCCCTTGGGACGGCGTCCCTCGGTGACTGGCAGCTTGATGACTTCCTTGACGCGAGCGGTCATCGGAATGGTGCGGCTGCGACCGGACTTGGTGATCCAGAAGGAGACGCGGTGCTCCTGAATGTCGTTCCAGATCAGGCCGAGCGCCTCGCCGAGGCGGCAGCCGGTGTCGACAAGGAAGACGGCGAGCCGGTAAGCGTCCTCGCTGCGGCTCCTGATCGCCGCAAACAGCCTCGCCTCTTCGTCCTTTTCCAAGAAACGAATCCGTCCCGCCCGCTCCTTCTGGCGGCGGAACTCGGGCAGGCTGTGGATATCCCCCATCTTGTGAGCCTTGCGCAGCAGTTTGCTGAGAGCGGCCATCTTACGATTGATGGTCGCGTTGCTGTTGCCGCGCTGGCGCAGGGTTCCGATAAGGTTGTCCAGGGTGCTCTGGTCAAAGGCGCTGAAACGCTCCCCGAGGAGGATCTCATCGATTTCGCCGATGAAAGAGCTGACATTGTATTTATGTCGCCCATCATCCCAGAGTATATCCCGATATGCTGAAAACAGCTCTCCGACCTGATACGACTTTACTTCTCTTATCTTGTCGTAGCCGTATCTAATCTTTACGGCCTGAGAAGAAAACATCGCGAAATGGTCAGAGGCTCCCCCCTCTTGAATCGCTTCGTTCGTCATTTTTTTGACCACACCCCCAAGTGGGTAGGCGTCACCTATCCGCTTGGAAGCGTCCTTTCAAGAGTTAAGTCTGACAAATCCGATTTCATCCGCCCGAGGGCGAATCCCAACGAACCGCTTTGCCGACTTCAGCTATCGAACCCCCTCTTCCTTCTGTTCACCCTGCCCGTCACGAAAACAAAAACAGCCCGGGCGTTGAAGCACCCGGGCTGGATTTCACCTGTGGACAACCAGCCCTTAGAACGAGCGCTGGAAGCGGATGAGACCGCCGAGGCTATTTTCCTTGGTAGCGCCGGTCCAGTTAGAGACCGTGTCCTCACCGACGTGCATGTAGTCGACTTCGGCCGTGACCGTGAGGCCGGGAACGATGTCGTAAGCAACGTTCACCGCTGCGCCGAAGTTCTTGCCTTCGTCATAGGACAACTGAGCATTCAAAGAGGTCTTCTCGTTGAACTTGTAGGTGCCGCCGCCCCAGACTGCCCAGTTGCCGCTCCACTGCTTGTAGAAGCCGCGGCCACTGGCGTCGACAGCGTTGCCGGCGTTATCCAGCAGGTTGTCGTCGGTGCCGTAGCCGGCCATGACCCACAGCTGGATCGCGTCCGAAGCGTTCACGTCCAAGCGAACCTTGCCGGCCACTTCTTCGTAGTTGCTGTCGTAGGAGATTACGCCGGTGATGGCGCCCCAGCCCTGCGTGTACTTCACGCCGCCGACGACATGCGGAACGTAGCTGTCGATCGTGTCGAAGCCGGAACCCTCTTCGAGCGAGACCACGGCCGAGAAGCCGTTGCCGGCGTCGAAGTAGTACTGGACGACGTTGGTGTCGAAATCGCCGTAGGGAACCAGCGTATCCTGGATGACGTTGCCGGCGTAGCCGATGAACGTGTTGAACGCCGATTCGTCCTTACCGACGCGCAGCCCACCGAGCTGGATCCAGGCGAAGTTCAGCGAAGTGCCCTTGTTGAAGGCCGGATTGACGTCGCCGTCCGCGCCCAGATCGGCGTTGCGGTTGCCGAAGTTCCAGCGGGTCTCGGTGTAGGTCTTCAAGGTGCCGAGCTCGGTTTCCTGGCCGGTCCAGGTCTTCAGCGTGAAGCGGGCATTCTTGTAGAAGGTGTCGTTGCTGCCGCCGTCCTCAACATCGGCGGACGTCGCGCCGTCGAACGCGCCGACGTCGCCGACGCCGATGTCGTAACGGACATAGCCGCCGATGCGCAGGCAGGTTTCGGTGCCGGGGATGTAGAAGTAGCCCGAGCCGTACACGTCGCAGATCTTGACGTATTCAGCCGGTTCCGGCTCGGCGACGACAACGGCGTCGGCGGCGCGCGCACCGGAAACTGCGATCAGGGCCGCAGCTGAGCCGAGAAGAAGGCTCTTGATGTTCATTTTCTGACCTCCAGTCA
>NZ_RZOI01000534.1:0-4313 GCF_004022645.1 Mesorhizobium sp. M4A.F.Ca.ET.020.02.1.1
GCCTCTACCTCTTATCGCGGACGGTGACGGAGGCGACACATGAACAAGACAGTCGAGGATCTGGCGAACCGCTGGCTGAGGCAAAGGCCGGATGCATTGAGCAAGCTCGAAAGCCGGGTGCTGCAAAGCGCGCTTGATCGCACCACCATCTCGAAGGACACCAACAAGGCCGTCGCCTTTCACCAGACGTTCGGCGACCGGGTCGCCGACACTATCGCCCGCATCGGCGGCTCATGGTCGTTCATCCTGACCTTCATCGCCTTCCTGGTCTTGTGGACCTTCGGCAATGTCTGGCTGCTGTCTCGCGACGCCTTCGACCCCTATCCCTTTATTTTCCTCAACCTGGTGCTTTCGATGATCGCAGCACTGCAGGCGCCGGTGATCATGATGTCGCAGAACCGCCAGACCGAGCGCGACCGTATCGACGCCGCCCACGACTATGAGGTCAACCTCAAGGCCGAGATCGAGATCATGGCGCTGCATGAGAAGCTGGACGAACTGCGCCACAGCGAGATCATCGGCATGCGCGACGAGATCCTGCGGCTGGCCGAGCAGGTCAGGCGCATCGATGAAAAGCTGTCGGCGCGGCAAAGTCCCTGATGACCGAGGCCATCCACCATCTCATCGAGCAGTACGGTCTGTTCGCCGTTTTCCTGGGCTGCGTCGCCGAAGGCGAAAGCGCCGCCATACTCGCCGGCTTCTTTGCGCATCAGCATGTCTTCATGGCCTGGCAGGCTTTCCTGGCGGCAGCCATCGGCGCCTTCGCCGGCGACACCTTCTTCTTCATCCTCGGCCGCAACTTCGCCGATCATCCCTATGTGCTCAAGCTGAAGGCGCGGCTAGGCTTCAGCCATGCCTTCCGTTTGGTCTCCTCCCATCCCAACATCTTCGTGCTTTCGAACCGCTACATCTACGGCATGCGCCTGGTCGGCGGCGTCGCAGCCGGCTTCGCCAACATCACAGTGATGCGCTTCGTCGTCCTCAACGCCATCTCGTCGCTGGTCTGGGCGGCGTTGTTCTGCACGGTCGGCTACGTTTTCGGACTGGGCGCCGAGCGCGTCGTCGGCCAGGCGCTGGCGCGCCACGAACGGCTGCTGATCGCGCTGGCAATCGGGCTTGTCGTCGCCAGCCTCGCCTGGTTCCTCGCCCACTCCGTCGCCAGGAAGGAACGCGCCAGGGACGCAGGGGACGGTCAGGGCGAAGCCAGGTAAAGCTCAGTCGATGTCGATGTCGGTGTCGAGGGCGCGGTCGCCACGGTCGAGGATCAGCGGGATGATCAAATCCTCTTCGTCGGCCAGGTGCCTTGTGAGCATGGCGATCAGCCGGCTGTTCTCATCGGCATAGACGTCGGCGGCAAAGCGCTGTCTGTCCTCGCTCTCCTCGAGCGTGCGGATAAAGGCATTCGCCGCCTCGGCGTTGCGTTCCAGCCCTTCGTGTATGGTGTGATGGTCGGCGTCGAGTATCTCGAAGCCTCGCTTCAACCGGGGCTCAGCCTTGGCGAAGGCCGGGAAGTATTGGTAGTCCTCGACATTATGGTGGCCGTCGAGATTGCCAAGGAAATGGTTCAGCCGCGGCGCGAACCAACGCGCGAAGTCCGGCGCTGTCAGCCTGCCTTCGCGATAGTCACCAATGCCGTTGGCCAGCATGCCGCCGAGTTCGCGGAACATGTCGTGCCGCCCAAGCCACATAGCGGCGAGGCCAGGAATATTGCCGTGGCCCTGCCAAGTCTCGCGCGGATATTTTTGCGTCAGCCAGCGCAGATCGTCCGGCAGCCCGGCTCGCTCGAGCAACAGAAAATCAGCGGCGTCCGACATGACAGTCTCCTTTGGTAACCGTCATGTAGGAAGCGCTATACTAGATCGGTAGTCCCGTGATGCGCTCGATAATGGCGATGCCCCAGACGCCGGCCACGATCACCACCGAGATCAGCACCGCCAGCGAACCGCAATCCTTGGCGAGCTGGATGTCGACATTGAACTCGCGGCTGAAGGCGTCGCAGGCAGCCTCGATGCCGGTGTTGAGCACTTCGACCATGATCAGGAGCAGCACCGCGCCGAGCAGCAGCGCGTAGCCGCGCCACGACACCGAGATGAACCAGCCCGCCGGCAGGGCAAGGGTGAGCAGCATCAGCTCCTGCTGGAAGGCTTTTTCGTGGGCAGCCAGCTTGCGGAACGCCCGCACCGAGTTGAAGAAAGCATCGATCAGCCGCTGCATGCCCAAATCCCTTTCCGAGTGACCGGCAGGGGATATAGCAACGGCTGGATCAATGGAATAAGGCAGTGCCGCCAAAAATCACGCGCTCTGCCGCTGTACTCGCTTGCTGGTCATTCGGCGGCCTCACCGGCGACCTTGACCGAGGGCGACGATTTCTCGAACTGCGGCAGCCCGTCGTCGATCGAATAATAGTCGCCCTTGTCGCCAACGAAGATATGGCTTTCCCCGGCAAGTCCGGACGGCCTGTCGAAGGCGCCGGCCATGATCGAAATCTGATCCAGTTCGTTATGCTTCCAGAACAGGAGCGAGCCGCAGATGCGGCAGAACCCGCGCCTGGCGACGTCGGAGGCGCCATACCAGGTGAGCGCCTCGGCTCCTTCTATGTCGATATCGGCATCCTTGGCCGAGGTCGCCGCAACGAAATGGCCGTTCTGCCTGCGGCATTGCGAGCAGTGGCAATAGACGACACCGCGCAGAGCCCCCCTCGTCCTGAAGCGCACCGCGCCGCACAGGCAAGCTCCGTTGTGATTGTCATCCATTCCGCCCTCCTAGAATTCATCACCTGTCAGCAGCAGGATTCCAGTTTTGCGCCCGCCGGGCATCGGCAAATGCGACATGAAGAGGACACGTTTCGCCCCGCGCCTGCATAAGCGGTTATTGCATCCTGAGGTAGAGAAAACCGTGTTGAAATCCAGCCCTATTAAGGAAACTTTAGCGCGCTCGCATCTATGGTCGTTTGCAAGTGAAGGTCGTGAGCGGGGACGCGATTCTTCTCGTGTCTGGCATTTCCGGTCGCACTCCCCTCATGGCGACATCGGCACGCGCAGGTTCTGCGTTGGCTCTTGAGGAGTGAACAGAACATGCAGCCGGCTTTCGTTCCAAACGACAGGAACACCGACATAGCGAGCACCGTCGTGGCGACGATGCGCCAGCTTGGCGTGCTTGGCCTGCCGCGCAACTACGAGATCTTCTACGAGGCTCTGAGCGGCAGCAATCATGAACTCAGCCTAGCCGTCGTCTCGCTGAGCAACCGGCCAACCCAGGAGGAACTCGACCGCATCGGCCGAACCTTCTTTGCCCAGCATCACGGCCCCGGCATTGTCGAGCACGCGCGCGACGTCATCGCCAAGGAACTCGAGGATATCGCCTCGCTGTTGCGCAGCGAGCGTTCCCACATCGAAAAATACGGCCGCATCCTCGACGAGACGTCGAGTGGGCTCGGCAACCGCAGCATGCTGTCGCAGGACCTGCTGCAGAAAATCGTCACCGCCATGTCGGCGGCGACCAACTCGACGATCGACCATGGCAGGCAAGTGGCGAGCACGCTCAGCGAAAAGACCGCCGAGCTCGAGAGCGTCAAGTCGAAGCTCGAGGAGTACAAGCGGCTCGCCGACACCGATCCCTTGACGCAGGTCTGGAACCGCCGCGCCTTCGACAAGGAAATCACCAAGATCTACAACTCCAACAAGGGCATCCTGTTCAATGCCCTGATCCTCGCCGACATCGACCGCTTCAAGGACATCAACGACCGCTTCGGCCATCCAGTCGGAGACAGGATCATCCAGATCATCGCCGAGATCTTCCAGACCAGCATTCGCGGCGACATGTTCGTTGCCCGCACCGGCGGCGAGGAATTCGCCCTGATCGTCGAGGGTGCCAGCGAAGACACGACTTTCGAGATCGCCGAGCGCATCCGCACGCTGATCGAGCAGACGCCGTTCACCAGCAGCCAGACCGGCACCAATTACGGCACGGTGACCGTGTCGATGGGCATCTGCATGGCGTCCGAGGCCGAAAGCCCCGAGGACCTCTACACCAAGGCCGACCGGGCGCTCTATCGCTCGAAGGTCGGCGGCCGCAACTGCGTGACAAGGCATTCGGCGATGGCCGGTCGCGCCGGCAAGAGCTGGCTGCTCTACAAGAAAGACTGATTTCTCGGCCCTGACGGATCCGGCTGTCCCGGATTCTTTCGACACAACACCTTTCCATATGAATTTTCGTGGACTATATTTTCCATGGAAAGGAACAAGTCATGCCGTCCGTGCAATCTCATATCGCCACCGGCGCGGCCGAAAACGCGGTCGTGACCAGGGCCACGC
>NZ_RZOI01000535.1:0-4313 GCF_004022645.1 Mesorhizobium sp. M4A.F.Ca.ET.020.02.1.1
GTCGTGACCAGGGCCACGCTGCGCGCCGCGGAACTGCTCGACGTCACCGCCAGGGTGCTGGCTTCCGTCATCGGCGTCTCGGAAGCCACGGTTTCGCGCATGCGCAAGCAGGAATTCCTGCTCGAGCGCGGCACCAAGCCGTTCGAGCTGGCCGTCCTGTTCGTCCGGCTGTTCCGTTCTCTCGACGCCATCGTCGGCGGCGACGAGAGCATCGCCCGGGCCTGGCTGAAGAACGCTAATACGGCTTTCGACAGCGCCCCGATCGAGAAAATCCAGTCGATATCAGGACTTGTCGATGTCATCGCCTATCTGGACTCCCGACGCGCTCTCGTCTGAATCCGCCCGGCTTGAAGGCAAGTACTGGCGCATGGTCGAGGCGCAGCACCGCGTCTCGACGCTGAAGGTCGTCGACACGCTCGACGAGCAGGCCTTGCTGGAAGAGCTGATCGAGGAGACGAAGCCGCAGATCCCGCTCGAGTGCCGGCACCTCCACTACCTGCTGGCGACGCCCTTCCGCTACGGCTCGGTCTACCCCCATGGCTCGCGCTTTCGCCGCGCCGGCCGGACCAGGGGCGTCTACTATGCGGCTGAGACCATGTTCACGGCTGTCGCCGAGATGGCGTTCTACCGCCTGCTGTTCTTCGCCGAATCGCCCGACACGCCCTGGCCGCGCGACGCCGCCGACTACACTGCCTTTTCCGCCGCCATCAAATGCGCCGCCGCCATCGACCTGACCAGGCCGCCGCTCGACCGTGACGCGGCCGCATGGACGCATCCGACCGACTACGCCGCCTGCCAGGCCATCGCCGATGTCGCGCGCGAGGCCGGGCTGGAAGCGATCCGCTACCGTTCGGCGCGCGACCCGAAGGGTGCCAACATCGCGCTGTTGACGTGCAAGGGTTTTGCAAAAGCAAAGCCGCTGGAACCGCAGACCTGGCGCATTCGCCTCGGCGTCTTCGGCGTGCAGGCGATCTGCGAGTTTCCGGAAAAGCGGATCGAATTCTCCAGGGCGGCCTTCACCGACCCACGGCTCGCGAACTTGCGCTGGGAGCGCGGCCGCTAGTTTGTCGTGATTCAGGCGAGGATGTTCACCGCCCGCGCCGCCACCAGCGCGATCGTCAGCAGCGAGATCGACGCCTCCGCCATCATCAAGAGCTTGGCGCGCTGGGTGAGCGGCAAGGTGTCGGTCGGCGAGAATGCCGTCGCGTTGGTGAACGCCAGGAAGGCATAGTCGACGAAGCCGGGCAGCCAGCCGCGGATTTCTCGGTCGGGCAGCGTCATCTGCGGGAACAGGAAATCGGCCTGCGCGCGCTTGACCAGCCCACAGGTCGGCGGCCCGCCCCGGTCCGTGCTCCAGAACCAAAGCGCGAAGACGATGACGTTGGTGACCCAGATGTTCAGCGCATCGACAAGCAGCGTCGTGCCGGCGCCGGCATGGCCTTCGAGCAGCGCCCTGACCAGGAAGACCAACGCCCCGCAGTTCATGACGCTGATGACGCCGGTGAGGACCAGCGCGGTGAGGCGGATGTAAAGGCGAAACCGGCCGATCGCGTACCAATGTTCGTGATCGATGGCCTTCTGCGTCGCCATTTGCGTCCACGCCGTCGCGATCGACAGGGGCACGAGCAGCACCGCCTCGATCGCAGGCGCCAGCCAGCGCGGGCCGAACGACAAGTCGTTTATGACCAGAAGCTGCAGGCAGATGATGATGAGGACCGCCGCTCGAGCCGACCAGAAATCAAGGGCGCGGTGGTGGATGACGGCATGCTCGTGACGCATGGTGAATGCTGGAACCGGTTGGGGGTGGACGATGCAGTTCCATCCAATCTTGGTTTTGCAATGGTCGCGCCAGAACACATTTTCGTAAGCTCTGATGTTACCGCTCCTCGGCCCGAAACAAAAAAGGCGCCGGATTTCTCCGGCGCCTTTGATCACGCAGATTCAAACCAGCAAGCGGCTCAGCCGTTGGCGGCCTGCTTGTGCTGGACCGTGTGGCTCTTCTTGAGCAGGTCCGAGACCAGGAAGGCGAGCTCGATCGCCTGGTCGGCGTTGAGGCGCGGATCGCAATGCGTGTGGTAGCGGTCCTGCAGGTCTTCCGCGGTGATGGCACGGGCCCCGCCGGTGCATTCGGTAACGTTCTTGCCGGTCATCTCGACATGGATGCCGCCGGGATGCGTGCCTTCGCCGCGGTGCACCTCGAAGAAGGTCTGCACCTCCTTCAGGATGCGATCGAACGGCCGTGTCTTGTAGCCGGCCGCCTCAATCGTGTTGCCGTGCATCGGATCCGACGACCAGACCACGCTGCGGCCTTCCTTCTGCACCGCGCGCACCAGCTTCGGCAGATGCTCGGCCACCTTGTCGGCGCCGAAGCGCGCGATCAGCGTCAGCCGTCCCGGCTCGTTCTCCGGGTTGAGCAGGTCGATCAGTTCCAGCAAGCCGTCCGGTGTCAGCGACGGGCCGCATTTCAGCCCGAGCGGGTTCTTGATGCCGCGGCAATATTCGACATGCGCATGGTCGGGCTGGCGGGTGCGGTCGCCGATCCAGATCATGTGACCCGACGTGGCGTACCAGTCGCCGGAGGTGGAATCGACGCGGGTCAGCGCCTCTTCGTAGCCGAGCAGCAGCGCCTCATGGCTGGTGTAGAAATCGGTCTCGCGCAGCGCGAAGTTGGTTTCGGAGGTAATGCCGACTGCGCGCATGAAGTCCATGGTCTCTGTGATGCGGTTGGCGAGCGACTCGTACTTTTCGCCCTGCGGGCTGTCGGAGACGAAACCAAGCATCCAGCGATGCACATTCTCCAGGCTGGCATAACCACCCTGGGCGAAGGCGCGCAGAAGGTTGAGCGTCGCCGCCGACTGGCGATACGCCATCTCCTGACGGGCGGGATCGGGAATGCGCGACTTGGCGTCGAACTCGATGCCGTTGATGATGTCGCCGCGATAGCTGGGCAACGTCACGCCGGCCTTGGTCTCATTGTCGGAAGAGCGCGGCTTGGCGAACTGGCCGGCGACGCGGCCGACCTTCACCACCGGCTGCGCGCCGGCGAAGGTCAGAACGACGGACATCTGCAGGAAGACGCGGAAGAAGTCGCGGATGTTGTCCGCGCCATGCTCGGCGAAGCTCTCGGCGCAATCGCCGCCCTGGAGCAGGAATGCATCACCGGCGGCAACGGCCGCCAACTGCTTCTTCAGTTTGCGCGCCTCACCGGCGAAAACCAAAGGCGGAAAGGTGGCGAGTTGGGCTTCCGTGTTCTTCAGCGCGGCAAGGTCCGGATAGGCGGGAACCTGCTTGATCGGCTTTTCTCTCCACGAATTCGGCGACCATTTCGTCATCGTTGCACCCAAACGCCCTTCAGCGGCAATTCCAGGAAAAGCGTGATTCCGCGCGGAATTGCGTCAAACAAACAGATGAACGGGCACCCTCGCCCGCCATTCCAGCCCAATATGGGGTGGCGGCTCCTTACACGAAGCCGAATTCCTATTCTAGACCGGAATTTGAGCGCTGGCGAATGAGCGTTGCTGGCCAAGGTGTGTTGAGATTCAGGTTAGGCCGAGCCGAAAATGGTGATTTCCGAGAACCGGAGCGGAGCGTACTCAAGTACGTGAGCACCAGAAGCGCAGGGAAACCGCCATTTGCAGGCCGGCATCAACTGAAACTCAACACACCTAGGCGGCTTTCTCCACCAGCCGCGCCAGCTGCGTCATCACCACGGCCGAGCCCGCTAGTCGCTTTTCGGCGTTCGGCCAGTCGCGGATGAAGACGACGCTGTGATCGGGCCGGATCTTGGCCAGCGAGCCCTGCTCGCCGATGAACTTGACCAGCCCGACCGGGTTGGAGAATTCACGCTTGCGGAAATGGATGACGACGCCTTTGGGGCCGGCGTCGAGCTTCTCGACATTGGCCCTGCGGCAAAGCGCCTTGATGAAGACGATCTTCAAGAGATGCGTCACCTCTTCCGGCAGCGGTCCGAAACGGTCGATCAGCTCGGCGCCGAAGGCGTCGATCTCCTCGGTGCTTTCGAGGTCGCCGAGCCTGCGGTAGAGCGCCAGCCTGAGCTGCAGGTCCGGGACGTAGCTTTCCGGGATCATCACCGCCGTGCCGACGGCGATCTGCGGCGACCAGCCAACGTCCTGCACCTCGCCGGAATCCTTCACCTCGGCCACCGCCTCTTCCAGCATCTGCTGGTAGAGCTCGAAGCCGACCTCCTTGATGTGGCCGGACTGCTCCTCGCCCAGAAGATTGCCGGCGCCGCGGATATCGAGGTCGTGGCTGGCGAGCTGGAAGCCGGCGCCGAGCGTGTCGAGCGACTGCAG
>NZ_RZOI01000536.1:0-4307 GCF_004022645.1 Mesorhizobium sp. M4A.F.Ca.ET.020.02.1.1
ACCTGATGAGCGAGGACCTGCCCGATCCCGAAAGCCGCATCATGGTCGACGGCAAGGACATCGTCATGCAGTGGCGGCGCTCCAACATGCAGTCGCTGGAAGGCCTGACCAAGGTGATGCGCGAAAATTTCCGCGCCTGCGGTTATCCGATCGTGCTGTCGCGTCCCTTCGACAAGCGCACGCCCTCGCACCAGTGCGGCACGGTGAAGATGGGCAACGACCCAGCAACCTCGCCGCTCGACCCCTTCTGCCGCGCTTACGACCACCAGAACCTGTTCGTCGTCGATGGCGGCTTCCTGCCGACCTCGGCCGCGGTCAACCCGGCGCTGTCGATCGCGGCGCAGGCGCTGCGCGTGGCCGAGCACATCCGCAAGACGGAGCTTGCCGCATGACCCGCCCGGCGGCCATCATCACGGGCGGCGCGCGGGGCATCGGACTGGCCTGCGCCGAGGCATTGGCCGATGCCGGCTTCGACATCCTCGTCGCCGACTTGGCCGACAAGCCTGCCGATGGCCTTGCCAAGAATATCACCGCGCGCGGTTCGAAGTTCGCCTACGCAAGCTGTGATATCGCCGATCTCGCGGGCCACGCGGCGTTGATCAAAACCGCGAAGAGCGCCTTCGGCCGCATCGATTGCCTGGTCAACAACGCCGGCGTCGGCGCCGTCGTGCGCGGTGATCTGCTGGACCTGAAACCGGAGAACTTCGATCGCGCCCTCGGCATCAATCTGCGCGGTACGGTGTTCCTCAGCCAGGCCGTCGCCAAGGCCATGCTTGGCACACTCGGCGAGCACCCGAAATCGATCGTCACAATCACTTCCGTCAGCGCCGAAGCGGCCTCGCCGGAACGCGCCGACTACTGCGTCTCGAAAGCCGGCCTGTCGATGTGGGTGAAAACCCTGGCGCTGCGACTCGCTGCCGAAGGGATCAGCGTGTTCGAGGTGCGGCCTGGCATCATCCGCACCGACATGACATCAGGCGTTGCCGCCAAATATGAGGCGCTGATCGAAGGCGGTCTGGTGCCAGCCAGACGCTGGGGCGAGGCATCGGATATCGGCGCCGTGGTGGCCGCGCTTGCCAGCGGCAAGTTCGGCTTTTCGACCGGCTCGATCATCAATGTCGACGGTGCGCTCTCCATACCGCGGCTCTGAACGGATGAGACAATGACCGATTACATCATCGTTGGCGCCGGTCCCGCCGGCTGCGTTCTCGCCAACCGGCTCAGCGAGGATCCCTCGAATTCGGTGCTGCTGCTGGAAGCCGGCGGCAAGGACTGGCATCCGCTGATCCACATGCCGGCCGGCTTCGCCAAGATGACCAAGGGCATCGCCTCCTGGGGCTGGTCGACCGTGCCGCAGAAGCACATGAAGGACCGCGTCTTCTGGTACACGCAGGCCAAGGTGGTCGGCGGCGGCTCCTCGATCAACGCCCAGATCTACACGCGCGGCAATGCCCGCGACTACGACGCGTGGGAGAAGGAAGAGGGCCTCGCTGGATGGGCCTATCGCGACGTGCTGCCCTATTTCAAGCGCGCCGAGAACAACCAGCGCTACGCCAACGACTTCCATGGCGACCAGGGGCCCCTCGGCGTCTCCAACCCGATCTCGCCGCTGCCGATCTGCGAGGCCTATTTCCGCGCCGGCCAGGAGATGGGCATCCCCTTCAACCCGGACTTCAATGGCGCCAGCCAGGAGGGCGTCGGCTACTACCAGCTGACCCAGAAGGATGCGCGGCGCTCGTCCGCATCGGTCGCCTATCTGAAGCCGATCCGCGCCCGCAGGAACCTGAGCGTCAGGACAGACGTGCTGGTCACCCGCATCGTCGTCGAGAAGGGCCGCGCCGTTGGTGTCGAGGTCGTCGACAAACCGGGCGGTCAGCCTGCGATCCTGCGCGCCGAGCGCGAGGTGGTCGTCTCCTCCGGCGCCATCGGCTCGCCCAAGCTTCTCATGCAGTCGGGCATCGGACCGGCCGATCATCTGAAGTCGGTCGGCGTGACGCCTATCCATGACCTGCCCGGCGTTGGCTCCAACATGCAGGACCATCTCGACCTGTTCGTCATCGCCGAATGCACCGGCGACCACACCTATGACAACTATGCCAAGCTGCACCGCACGATGTGGGCCGGCCTGCAATATCTGCTGCTGAAGAAGGGGCCGGTGGCCTCCAGCCTGTTCGAGACCGGCGGCTTCTGGTACGCCGACCCGACCGCCGCTTCGCCCGACATCCAGTTCCATCTCGGCCTCGGCTCCGGCATCGAGGCCGGTGTCGAGAAGCTGAAGAATCCGGGCGTCACCTTGAATTCCGCCTTCCTGCGCCCGCGCTCGCGCGGCACGGTGCGGTTGAAGAGCGCCGACCCGGCCGACCATCCGCTGATCGATCCGAACTATTGGTCCGATCCCTACGATCGCGACATGTCGATCAAAGGGCTGCGGCTGGCGCGCGAGATCATGCGCCAGAAGGCGCTTGCCCCCTACGTGCTGCGCGAGGTGCTTCCGGGCCCTGCCCTGCAGAGCGACGGCGACCTGTTCGACTACGCCTGCCGCAGTTCCAAGACCGACCATCATCCGGTCGGCACCTGCCGCATGGGGCATGACGAAATGGCCGTGGTGACGCCGGATCTGAGACTGCGCGGCATCGAGGGCTTGCGCATCTGCGACGCCTCGGTGATGCCGCGCGTTCCCTCCTCCAACACCAATGCGCCGACCATCATGGTCGGCGAAAAGGGCGCCGACCTGATCCTTGGCCGCGAACCTCTGCCGCCGGCCGTTTTCTCCGGCAACCGCGCCGCTTGAGGAGAGAGCCATGATCCGGCACTGCGTCTTTGTCAGATTCCGCCACGACGTCGACGCCTCCGAACGCGCGGCGATCCATGCCGATCTGGAAGCCTTGCGCTGGGCGATCGAAGGGATGGACAAGGTCCAGTTCAGCGCCAATGTCAGTCCGGAACCGTTCGCGCGCGGCTTCAGCCATGGCTTCACCATCGACTTCCGCGACGCCGCCGCCCGCGACGCCTATCTGGTGCACGAGGCGCATCAGCGTGCCGGCGCCCGGCTGGTCGCCGCCCTCGAAGGCGGCACCGACGGGCTGATGGTGGTCGATCTGGAAATTCTCGACTGACCGGCCGAGAAATTACCCCAGACGCAATGCGACGACGCCGGCGACGATGCTGAGCGCCGCGGCGCCGCGCCAGCGCGTCATCTTCTCGCCCAGCGCGACGACCGAGATCAGCATGGCGAACAGGATCGAGGTCTCGCGCAGCGATGCCACCGAGGCGATCGGCGCCTTGGTCATCGCCCACATGACGATCCAGTAGGCGGCGCCGCTGAGCACGCCGGTGAACAGCCCGGCCTTCCAGTCGCGCGCCAACACTGGCAGCGATTGTGGCCCCCGGAAGATGAGACACAGCACCAGCGCCCACGCGGCGTCGCAGACGAACAGCCAGGCGGCATAGCTCAGCGCGTTCGCCGCCAGCCGCGCGCCGCTACCGTCGGACAGCGTATAGCTGGCGATGAAGATCGACGTGCCCAGCGCGAAGCTGACCGCGCGCAGGTTGAACCGCTCCAGATGGACGCCGCCGCGAAACGACATTACCAGCGTGCCGGCCGACAACAGCAGGATACCGAGAATGGCGAGCGACGCGGGAACCTCCCGCACCACCACCATACCGCCAAGGGCGGAGAGCAGCGGTGCAGTACCGCGCGCCAGCGGATAGGTCTGGGCGAAATCGCCGGCCTTGTAGGCGCCGATCAGGAAGGTCCGGTAGCCCATGTGAAAGAAGACCGAGGCGAGAATGAATGGCCA
Source organism: Mesorhizobium sp. M4A.F.Ca.ET.020.02.1.1 (assembly GCF_004022645.1). Taxonomy (NCBI): domain Bacteria; kingdom Pseudomonadati; phylum Pseudomonadota; class Alphaproteobacteria; order Hyphomicrobiales; family Phyllobacteriaceae; genus Mesorhizobium; species Mesorhizobium sp. M4A.F.Ca.ET.020.02.1.1. Next base: position 3,801 of record NZ_RZOI01000536.1, read on the forward strand.
CACTTCGGCCTTCGGGAACTCGACGAAGGGCAGCACGAACAGCGCGGCAAATCCCATGCCCAATGTCATCAGCGTGATCGACAGGAAACGGTCGAGATGCACCTTGACCAGTGCGTTCCAGATCGCGTGCATGGCGGCCGCGCTAAGAACCGCGAAGAAGACGAAAAGCGTCATGCCCGCTTCATCCGCCTCCGGAGACTGCGGCAAGGCAGGGCGTTTCGAGGTCAATATCGACCCTCAGCGGAAAATGGTCGGACGCGATCTCGCCAATGTCGGCGCCGACCGAGCGCACGCGCGTGGCGAGCATGCCGCCGACGAAGCAATGGTCGAGCCGACGCTTTGACAGCCCGCCGTCGATGATTTTTTCATGGGTGTGGAAATCGGCCACCGGCTCGCTTGCAGCGGCGGCGGCATCGATGAAGCCGTCGCGATAGACCGCACCCCGATGGTAGGGCGTGCTGCCGACGATGCGCCGGTATTCGGCGCTCCCCGGCTCCATGTTGAAGT
>NZ_RZOI01000537.1:0-4301 GCF_004022645.1 Mesorhizobium sp. M4A.F.Ca.ET.020.02.1.1
CCCCCGCGCCGACCAGGCGGCGCTGGAGGACGCCTTCCGGCTGACCGGCTTCTTCTTCACCCGCCATGTCTACGAGCCGCGCGGCCTCGATCCGCCCGACGCCCGCGCCGGTTTCCTCACCGCGCTCAGACGGCATCATGCGGCCGGCAAGGCGATCGCCGGAGAGTAGCGCTTGCGCCTAGCCGGCGTTTTGCCGCTGCATGAAATCGTCGAGCATGGCGCGCTGGCCTTTCAGGATCTTGAGCCCGGCCTCCGGCAACGAAAACCACCCGGCCTTGTCCACTTCGGGGAATTCTTTCAGGGAGCCCGACCTCGGCGGCCACTCCATGGTGAACTTGTTGCTTCTGACGGCGTCCGCATCGACGTCCGATTCCACGCTCCATGCCGTCACGATCTTGCCGCCCGGCTGCCGATAGCTGCCGACCGGCTCGAAATGTCCATCGATCGCGATGCCGAGTTCCTCCACGGCCTCACGTCGCGCGGCTGCGAGTTCATCCTCGCTCTCGTCGACCAGCCCCTTCGGGATCGACCACGCCCCTTCATCCTTTCTTGCCCAGAACGGTCCGCCGGGATGGACAAGCAGAATTTCGAAAACCCCGCCGGTGCGCCTGTAGATCAGCAGGCCCGCGCTTCGTTGCGGCATTGGTCATCCTCATCAAGTCTGGCCGACACTAGCATGAGTACTTGCGGCACGTGCCACGCAAGCTCGCTTTGCAGGCTTATTCCTGGCCGCCTTGACACCGCGGCATTGGATAAAGGCAGCAAGCTGCTGGCATTTGGTCCTGAAACATGCTCGATCTTTGCTGTCGCCGATCCGGCGGCGCGTTTGCCTGGAGGAACCGGCCGTCTGGCCGCCGCAATTGTCAGTGACAACCGGCCTGGTTTGGGGGAACCGCCATGTTTGAAAGCCTGATCGGCCTTGCCGCCATCATCGCCCTTTTCGTCATCATCTCGCGCCAGCAGAGCCGCATCGGCCTGATCGAGCGCGAGCTTGGCGCACTGCGCAGCCTTGTGCTGTCGGGCGCCGTGCCGCCGGCCGCCAGGCTGGCCGAACAGCCGCAAGCCGACGGCAAGCCGGCCGAGGCGGTCACGGCCGAAGTCGCGTCTCCTCCTGTGGCGGATGATGTGCCCGCCGAAGCGCCGGCGGCGCAGGCCGCCGCTGCCGTGGGCGAGGTCGTTTCCGGACCCTGGGCCAAGGACGAGGCGCCGACAGCGGCGGAACCTGCGGCAGGCCCCGCCGAGGCCGCACAACCGGCGAAGGCCGCGCGGCAGACCGACGTCGAGACCGCGCTCGGCACCCGCTGGGCGGTCTGGGTCGGCGGCATCGCGCTGGCGCTCGGCGGCCTGTTCCTGATCCGCTATACCATCGAAGCCGGCATTTTCGGCCCCGGCGTGCGCCTCACCATGGCCGGCATTCTCGGCCTGGTGCTAGTCGGCGGTGGCGAATTCATCCGCCGCACCGGCTTCAAGGTGCCAGTGCAGGGTGCCGCCGGCGCTTATATCCCGGCGATCCTGACGGCGGCCGGCGCCTTCATCCTGTTCGGCACCATCTATGCCGCGCATGGCATTTACGGCTTCATCGGTCCGGCGCTGGCCTTCACGCTTCTCGGCGCCATCGGCGTCGCCACTATCTCCGCTTCGCTGGTCCATGGCCTGGCGCTGGCCGGCATCGGCCTGATCGGCGCCATGGCGACGCCGGCGCTCGTCTCCTCTCAGGCGCCCAATCCCTGGGCGCTGTTCGTCTATCTGGCGATCGTGCTTGCCGCCACCGCGGCGATTGCCCGCCTGCGCGACTGGAAGGCGCTCGCCGCGGCGGCCTTCGTCGGCACCGGCCTCTGGACCATCCTCTACATGGCCAACACGCCCGCTGCGAACCTGTCGGCCATCCTGTTCATCAATGCCGCGACGCTGGCGGTGCTCGCGTTCGTCTGGCTGGGCGCCCGCGGTGCCGAAGCCGAATCCTCCGGCGGTTTCGACTGGCCGTCGATCGCGCCCGCTATTTTCGTCGGGCTTTCGGCGCTCGGGCTTTCGGTCGACCCGGCCTTCATAGTTGCCGGCGATGCCCTGGCGGGCGCCGCGCTCCTTGCCGCTATGCTGGCGGTGGCACTCTATCAACCGCGCGCGCTGCCGCTTCTCCATGCCGCCGGCCTGGTGACGGCGATGATCTATCTCGGCATCATCCCGCCGACCTCGATCGGTTCCGAGTTCGTCGGCGGCAGCCTCGGCGTTGACGGCCAGCCGGTGGTGGTGTCCGATCAGTTGACGCGCAACATCGGCGTCGGGCTCGGCCTGCTGTTCATCGCCGCCGGCTTCTGGGCCGCGCATCGATGGGTGGCAACCGGCCGCATCCGGTCGGCGTCCTGGGCGGCCTGGGGCGTGATCGCGCCGTTGGTCGTGCTCACGGCGCTATGGTTCACATTCGGTAATCTCGACCGCGACTTCCTCTACGCTGCGGTCGCGGTCCTTCTGGTCGTGGCCTTCGCCGCCAGCGGTGAATGGATCGCGCGCGCCGAGGAGCCGCCGCTCAAGGGAGACGTCGCCGTCTCCTTCGCGCTCGGCGGCGCAGCGATCGCCGCCCTGTTGATGCTGCACATGGCCTTCGGCTCCGGCTGGACCACCTTGCTTGTCGGCGCCGCGGCCGTCGTACCGGCGCTGGCGACCCGCTGGCGGTCCTATCCGGTGCTCGGCTGGATTTCGGTTGGCGCCGTCGTCGCCACGCTTGGCCGCGTCGCCTACGACCCGACCATCGTCGGCGCTGCATCGCTGTCGACGACGCCTGTCTTCAACTGGCTGCTGCCGGGCTACGGCGTGCCGGCGCTGGCCTTCGGCTTCGCCGCCTGGCAGCTCGCCCGCACCACAAACGGCCGGCCGCGCCTGGCGATGGAAGCGGGGGCAGCGCTCTTCGCGCTGCTCACGCTCGCCATATTGGTGCGCCACGCCATGCATGGCGGTGTGCTGGACACCGGCACGGTCCCGCTCGCCGAACAGGCGATCTACACGCTGATCGCGCTTGGCGCCGGCGCCATCCTGGTCGCCATAGACAGGCGCTCGCCGAGCTCGGTGCTGCGCTACGGCTCGATGGCCGTCGGCGTGCTCTCCGTCGCCTTCGTCGCCGTCCGGCATTTCGTGGTGCTGAACCCGCTGTTCACCGACGAATCGACCGGGACGATCCCGGTGTTCAACCTCCTGTTCCTCGCCTATCTCCTGCCGGCGGTCGCCACCGGCGCGCTGGCGCTCTACGTCCGCGACAAGCGCCCCCGCTGGTATGCGCAGATGCTGGCGCTGGTCGCCTCGCTGCTCGCCTTCGCCTATGCGACGCTGTCGGTCAGGCGGCTGTTCAAAGGCGAGTTCATCGGGTTGTGGAGCGGGCTCGGCCAGGTGGAGACCTACACCTATTCAGCGCTCTGGCTGGCCATCGGTGTCGCGCTGCTGACCGCCGGAGTGTGGCTGAAATCGCAGGTGCTGCGCGTCGCATCCGCAGCGCTGATCGCGATCGCCGTGCTGAAGGTCTTCCTGTTTGACATGTCGGAGCTGGAAGGCGTGCTCAGGGCCCTGTCCTTTATCGGCCTCGGCGCCGTGCTGATCGGCATCGGCCTCTTCTACCAGCGGCTGCTGACGCGCGCGGCGAATGAGAAGGCGGAACAAGCAGAAACGATCGGCTAGCCGGGAATAAATCCGCACCCACCAGCGTTCATTCCATTGCTTGGGTGACCGGAGCGGTGGACCGCTTCGCGCTGGCTGCTTGCGCCGCGCCGGAAAGGCGCGTTCAATCTGGATGGGAAACGACCTCGAAAACCAGCGGTCATGGACGAAAAGAAGGCAGCGATCCTTGGCGAAATTCCGCGTTTGCGCCGCTACGCGCGCTCGCTGCTGCGCGACCGCGATTCCGCCGACGACCTCGTCCAGGACTGCCTCGAGCGGGCGCTGGTGAGGCTTGACAACTGGCAGACGGGAGAAAGCCCCAGGAGGTGGCTGTTTACGATCATGCATCATCTGTTCATCGACCAGATGCGCAAGGTGAACCGGCGCGGCGAGGCGGCGATGCTGCCGCTCGAGGCCGGTGAGGCGCAGGCCGCTCCCGCCGATCAGGTTGGGAGCATCGCCTCGCGCGAGATCATGGATGCCTTGCAGGCGATCAGCCCCGATCGCCGCGCAGCCCTGGTCATGGTGGCGATCGAAGGGTTTTCCTATGCCGAGGCGGCCAATATCCTCGGCGTGCCTGCCGGCACGCTGATGTCGCGCATCGCGCGCGGGCGCGAGGAACTGCGTGGCCTGCTGGATGACACGGCGCGCCGCCGCTC
>NZ_RZOI01000538.1:0-4297 GCF_004022645.1 Mesorhizobium sp. M4A.F.Ca.ET.020.02.1.1
GCCTCTCGGCGATCGGGGCGTGGGGCAGCAAGGGGCCACCCCCTGCAACGAGCCGAACCGGATTGCCGCACGTATGGGAATCGATGCAGAAGAAGCTGCGGCGCATGATCTCTCTCTTTGCCGTACCGGCTCAACTTTCACATTGCGCGGCCAGGGCTCATCCTTCGCGGCCAGCACGCAATTCCTGCAAACGGATCACGGCGTTCACGCCGAGCCACGCCAGCGGCTCGGGCGGCAGCCTTGCCGGTTGTGGCTGATCCGAGAATTTGTCGAGCATCTCGGAGCGGGCACCGGTCGCCAGATCGGCGGCCATGACGCCCGCGAGCGTGCTTTTGACGGTCCCAAGACCGTTCTCGCAGCATGCCGAATAGAGGCCCTCTTCGATCTCGCCGAAGGCCGGGACATGGTTGCGGCTGAGGCAAAGCCGACCGGCCCAGACGTATTCGAACGGCACGTCCTTAAGGTCCGGAAACCTCGCATCCAGCGAAGCCCGCTGCTCGGCGGCGATACCGGCTAGACGCTTTTCGCTGACTTGAACGGCCCAGTCATAGGTAAACCGGGTTCTGATTACGATGCGCGAAGATCCATCGCTGGAAATCTTCCTGACCGTTGCGCCCATCGGGTCGGCCGGAAGCAAGGCCCACCTGTCCTTGCCCGTCGATTTCGATGTGAAGGGGGCGGTCATCGACGCATAGGTGAAGATATGCATCAGGCGGCCGCGGAAGTAGCCGAAGTCGTCGATGTGGCCGTTGACGCCCAGGATCACCTTTGGAGCGGTAACGGTCCCATTGCGCGAGAACGCTTTCCAGGTCCTGCCGAGGCGTTCGAGTTTCAGCACCGGCGAGCGCTCGAACATGTCGACTTTGGAGGCCAGGCCCGCAGCGAACCCGCGAATATAGTCGGCGGGCTGGATCATCACGGTGCCCGGCGTATAGAGGCCGCCCAAATAGTAAGACGAGCCGGTCAACTCCCGCATCTCCACGGCATCGAGGAAGCGGTGCTCCTCGCCGATGGCCTTTAGCGAGCGACCATAGTTGGCATTGAGCGTCATGCCGCGCCCCGTCGCCGCGGCATTGATCTTGCCCGACGGATCGAAGGTGCGCGCGGCCATGCCGTATTCCGCCGCCGCGTCAGCGGCGAAGGAAATCGCGAAACGGTTCTGGGCGATCTCGGCCCTGGTTTCGGCTTCACCGGCAACGGAGTATTCGCCCGACGACAGATTGTGCGGGACGTCGATCATGTAGCCCGAGTTGCGGCCCGCCGGACCCTTGGCGATTTCTGCTGCTTCCAAGAGGACGATCTTGTCTCCGGGTCGAAGCTGGGCGAGGCGCCGCGCCGCCGAGAGGCCGGCGAAGCCGCCGCCGATGATCAGCCAGTCGGCCGAAACGTCGCCTTCAAGCGCGCGGACCGGGAAGGATCGCTTGCTGATCGCCTCCCAGCCCGAGGTTCCGGATTCCGCCGGGAGACGCTTGACCACAAGGTCACTCATCTTACGGTCTCGTCGACCGAACGATCCGAGACGTCGATCCAGACCGTCTTCAACTCGCAGTAGTTGTCATGCGCGAAGACCGACTTGTCGCGCCCGCCGAAGCCGGACTCCTTGTAGCCGCCGAACGGAGTGGTCGCATCGCCTTCACCGAAGCAGTTGACGGTGACAACACCGGCGCGGATTTCGCGCGAAAGCTTGATCGCCTTGCGCAGGCTCCCCGTATAGACGGACGCGGTCAGGCCGTAGTTGGTGTCGTTGGCAAGCGCGATCGCCTCAGCCAGCGAATTGAATGTCGTGACCGAGAGGACCGGACCAAAAATCTCTTCCTGGAACAGCCGGCTCGAAGGGGTGACACCGTCAAAGACCGTCGGCTCGACATAGATGCCTTTCTGCGTGCCGCCGCCGTGGGCGACCGTGAGCTTTTCGGTCTTTGCATCGGCGAGAAAGGATTTCACCTTTTCGAAATGGCTCTTGCTGACCAGTGCGCCGATGCGGTTTTCCGGGTCGAGCGGATCGCCGGTCTTCCACTCGCGCATATAGGCGCCGATCCGCTGCAGCAATTCGTCCTTGATGCTGGCCTGGACGATAAGCCGCGACGTGGCCGAGCAATTCTCGCCCATGTTCCAGAAGGCTCCGTTGACAACCTGCTCGGCGACCAGGTCGAGATCCTCGGCATCGTCGAGAACCACCGCCGGGTTCTTGCCGCCGCATTCCAGCACGACGCGCTTAAGATTGGAGTCCGCCGCGTAGCGCAGGAAGCGGCGCCCGGTCGGCGTCGATCCGGTGAAGGCCACCATGTCGACGCCCATGTGCATGCCGATCGGTTCGCCGACATCCTTGCCGCCGCCAGGCACGACATTGAAGACACCGGCCGGAATACCGGCCTCGTGGGCCAGCTCGGCGACACGAAGCGTCGTCAGTGTTGTCTCCTGGGCGGGCTTCACGACCACCGAGCACCCGGCGGCCAGCGCCGGCCCGATCTTCCAGGCCAGCATCAGCAGCGGAAAGTTCCACGGCAGGACGCAGCCGACCACGCCGACCGGTTCGCGCACGACCATGGTCAGCGCCTTCGAGCCGACAGGCGCCGTGTTGTCGTAGAGCTTGTCGATGAGCTCGGCGTGCCAGCGCAGGGTATGGATCGTATCCGGCACGTCGACGGTCTGGCATTCGCGAATCGGCTTGCCGCTGTCGAGGCTCTCCATGACCGCAAGCTCGTGGCGGTTGCGCTCCAAGAGCTTGGCGAATCTGAGGAGGACGGCCTTGCGCTCCGCGGGCGAGAGGTGCTGCCAGCGGCCGTCATCGAAGGCTTCCCTGGCCTTGGCCACGGCGAAATCGACATCGGTTGAATCGCAGGCGGCGATCTCGGCAAGCGTCTCGCCGGTAGCCGGATTTGTCGTCTTGAATGTCTTGCCGGAATTCGCCGGACGGAATGCCCCATCAACAAAGGCGTTGGTCGGGAATTGGATCTCCGCGGCGAGCGCCCTGTATTCGGCGGCGGTCAAAGGCTCATGCATGGTTTGCTCCTGAAGTGATCTGGGCGACCGTGCGCTTCAAGGTGGCGACGACAGTCTGCAGGGTTCGCTTTTCTTCTGAGTTGAGAGGCCGCAGCGGCGCACGAACGCCACCTGCCTTCAGGCCGATCAGCTCACATCCATGCTTGATCGATTGGACGAATTTTCCACATTCGAGGAAATCCATCAGCGGCAGCATCGCGGTCATGATCGCGCGGCCCTTGTCGAAATTCTTCTCGAGCACGCACGCCTCGTAGAGCGCGACGTGCTCGCGCGGGAGAAAGTTCGAGCCGGCACAGACCCAGCTCCTGGCGCCCCAAGCGAAGAATTCGAGGGCCTGGTCGTCCCAGCCGCAGGACAGCGAGATGTGCGGGAACTTGCGGGCCAGCCGATGCAGATTGCCCATGTCGCCGGAGCTCTCCTTGATGGCGACGACATTCCGGGATTTTCCGATGCGGGAGAAATACTCCTCCCCCATCATGACACCCATGCGCGCCGGGTAGTTGTAGAGCATGATCGGGAGGTTCGCGGCGCGGTCCACAGTGAGGGCATGAACCGAATTCTCGCGCTCCGTCGGCAAGGCGTAGGGCGGCGACGATACGAGGATCGCGTCGGCGCCGATCTCTTTCGCCGCCTTGGCGTATTCGACCGAGTCTTCGGTCCTGATAGCACCCGTGCCGATGATGAGGGGGATGCGGGTGCCAATCACCTTCTTGGCGTAGGCGCCGAGAGCGAAGCGTTCCTGGGTGCTCTGGGCGTAGTATTCGCCGGTCGATCCGCCAATGATGATGCCGTGCACTTTGGCTTCAATAAGTGACTCCAGAACGTCCGCGAACGCGGCGTTATCGATCCGCCCATCGGGGCCGAGCGGCGTGATCGCCGGTGTGTAGATGCCTTCGAATTTCAAGATAGTTCTCCGTCAATGGAATGGCGGTTTCGGCCAATGCGTCATTCGGCCCTTCTGCGAGCTTTCTTGTCAAAGCGCCCCGGCAAGCCCCGGAGCGCTTATCCCGTTCGGAACGTTCATCAGCGTCCGGAGGACGCTAATTGCGTATCTTCACGCGGCCGACCCGGATGATAGAGCCGCCGTGATCTGCCGCAGGGAAATCAACCCGAGCGGCTGGCCGCTGTCTGCGGTGACGAAGGCCGCGTCATAGGAAGAGTTGGTTAGTTCCTTGGCGGCGATCTCGAGCGTCAAGCCGGACTTCAGCTTCGGCAGCGGTCTGCTCTCGGATTGCGGCGGCGGCTCCATGACAGCGTCGACCTTGATGCAGCGGCCGCGATTGACGTCCTTGAC
>NZ_RZOI01000539.1:0-4295 GCF_004022645.1 Mesorhizobium sp. M4A.F.Ca.ET.020.02.1.1
TTGCTCCAGCCCCTCGAGGCCGGCCTGCATTGTCGGGATGCGCTCGAACGGCGTCACACCCTGCTTCGCCCGCTCGACATATTCGGCGAGGTCGAAGCCGTCGTCGCCATAGCGGTCGGGCAGCGCGCCCGGCGGCTGCGGGAAGATTTTTGCGCCGTCGACCGAAGCGAGATCGGGAATCGCCGGATCGGCGTTGGCGCGCAAAAAATCGTCCCAGGACCAGATGCAAAGGTCCCAGATCTCGCGGGCGGGGAAATCCTCAGGCACCAGCCCGCGCTCAACCATGGCCTTCGCGCCGGGACGGTCGCGCTCATAGTTGGAGACGACGGGGAAGTCGACCTCGACCACCTCGGCGCCGAGTGCTTCGAGGTCGGCCGCGGCCTGCCGCCAGAGGTCGAGCACCGAGGCGCGCGTCTCGATCGGCTTTGCTGCTTGCGCGTCGCGCCCGACATACATTCTGGGCACGCCGAGCCGCTTGCCCTCGAGCGCACCCGCCAGTGCCAACCCGGCGTAGCTCGCCGGCCTCAGCGCCGAGGCTTTCGGGATCGGCACCCAGGGCTGCATGCGCCAGAGGTCGCCGCGCGTTTCGGCATCGTCGGCGACGATCACGTCGAGCAGTTCCAGCATGTCGGCGACGGAGCGCGTATGCGGCACCACCACGTCCATCGTCGGCACCAATGGCCAGTTGCCGCGCACCGAAATAATGCCGCGCGAGGGCGTGTACGCGACCAGCGCGTTGTTGGAGGCCGGCGCGCGGCCGGACGACCAGGTTTCCTCGCCGAGGCCGAAAGCGGCGAAGCTGGCGGCCGTCGCTGTGCCCGAGCCATTGGAGGAACCGGAGCCGAAAGCAGCGGTCAGATAATCCGCATTGTAAGGGCTCTCGGCGCGGCCATAGACGCCGCGCTGCATGCCGCCATTGGCCATCGGCGGCATGTTGGTGAGACCGACCAGCACCGCGCCCGCCGCGCGCAGGCGCGCTATGGTGAAGGCGTCTTCATTGGCGACGAGTTGTTCGAACGCGGGCGAGCCGGCGGCGACCGTCAGGCCCCTCACCTTGTAGCTGTCCTTGGCGGTGTAGGAGATGCCGTCGAGCGGCCCGAGTGTTTTGCCCTCACGCCGCCGTCGGTCGGAAGCCGCCGCGTCCGCGAACATGTCGGGGTTGAGCACCGGTACGGCGTTGAGCGCGATGCCGTGGCGGTCGTAGCGCGCGATACGCCGCAAGTAAGCGCCGACCAGTTCGACGCTGGTGACGGTGCCGTCCTCCAGCGCGCGGCGCAGGTCGGCGATCGAGGCTTCGACGAGGTGGAGGTCGGGCATGGTGAAGCTCGGGTGGCGTTCAGTCATCTCTGCGGGCATCTTCTTCGCAGGGGGTAGATCGAAGCTCACGCAGGTTCTCGGAAATCGCAGAGCGTTGTGGGCAATTCGTCTCACAGAGTCTTGCTGTCGAACTGGCCGTTTTCCTTCATGAGCTCCAGATGTGTCTTGGCCGCGCTGTTGCCATGCTCCGCCGCCTTGAAGAACCATTTGGCGGCTTCCGGGTAGTTCGGCTTTCCGTCGATCCCGCGATAGTAGAGCGCACCCAGACTGAACTCAGCGTCGACATTTCCAGCCTTCGCCGCTTCCAGCCACCAGGTCTCGGCCGCTTTGTCGTCTCTGGGGGTGCCTTCGCCGTTGGCATAGGCGTAAGCCACATGCATTTCGGCCGGAACGTATCCTTGCTTCGCGGACCTGAGCCACCACGCAATGGCATCCGCGTTACTCTGCAGCACACCGGCACCCCTGGAGTAGACGTTTCCAAGGGCTTCTTGGGCCATTGCGTTGCCCTGGTCCGCCGCCTTTCGCCACAGCCTGGCAGCCTTGGCCGCGTCCTTTGGCACGCCAACCCCGTCAAAGTATATCCCACCGAGTGCGAATTGCGCTAGCTCGTTGCCCTGATCCGATGCCTTGCTCAACCAGGTGAACGCCCGACTCTCATCCTTCTCCGTCCCCTGCCCGTCCCTGTATGATATGCCGACGTTGAACTGCGCGACCGCGTGGCCGTTGATGGCGGCCTTCATCCACCACTGGAAGGCCAACCTACCATCCGGCAGAAGTCCCCTGCCTTCATGATACAAGATACCGAGCAGGTACTGGGCTTCGGCATTATCCCCATTCGCCGCCTTGGCGGCCCACGTTGCGGCCAGTCGATCGTCCCGTTCTGTTCCCTCGCCAAGGGAATAAGCCCGAGCCAGATTGTAGCCAGCTTCTACATTTCCCTCCTGAGCGGCCTTGCGCCACCAATCAACTGCTTGTCCGTAGCTCTGAGCGACACCTCTGCCCTGCGCGTAAAGGCCGCCTAGAGTGGATCGCGCAAGAATGTTGCCTTGGTTGGCCGCTTTGCTCATCCAGGCGAATGCCTGGGCGTCATCCTCGCGGACGCCTTTTCCCGTGATGTAAGCGCTTGCCACCGCGTACTGCGCATCGGCCAGGCCAGCAGTGGCGGCCTTCATCCACCATTCGAATGCCAGGCGGTCGTCCTGGCCAATCCCATGGCCCCGGAAATAGAGGGTGCCTAGCAAGGCTTGACCGTTTGGCTCGCCTCTTTCAGCGGCCCTTCTCACCCACTGCACGGCAAGCTTGTCGTCTTTCTCGACACCTTCGCCGAGGTAGTAGGCGCGACCGATGCAGTAGACAGCTTCGATACTTCCCCCATCGGCCGCCTTGCGCCACCAATAGAGAGCCTGCTCATGGCTTTGCGCAACGCCTTGGCCCTGCATATACAGGCCGCCGAGGGCGTACTGCCCATTCGCGTTACCCTTGTCGGCTGATTGCGTGGCAAATTTCAGCGCCAGTTGATCGTTTTGGTCGACACCATTGCCCTGGGAATAGGCTTGGCTGAGCCAGGACGCAGCATCGGCATTTCCTTGCTCGGCCGCCTTGCCCCACCAAAAGGCCGCCAGCTTGGCATTTTGGGCGATGCCCTGGCCGTGCCAGTACATCGCTCCCAGACCGGACTGTGCGTCGGCATGTCCCATTTTGGCCAGCAGAGCGGTCTGGCGAAATTGCTCGCTATAATCCTTGGCCAAAAAAGCTGCTTGCGCCTTCCTTATGGCCGACCACTGCACATAGTAATTTCGGGCAGGTCCAAGCAGCACGAAAGCGGCGAGTAACACCAAGACGACGGGAAGAACTGTTCGTCTACGCCGCGCGGGTGGGCTGAAAACAGTTGTATCCGCCTCTGGCGTCCAGTCGTTATTGCTCAAGGTCCCCAACCCATTTGCAGCCACCAGCAATCATTAGCGCAAGCCAGGCCGTTCTGGAACATCCGCAGCTGTCGATCTTTCCGCTACTCCGGCGCGCCCGCGAACAGCACCACCCCCTCGCCGCCGGCCGCCGGCCAGTCGCGGATGGTGCGGTCGTAGCCGCCGGTGAGCAGCGTGCCGTCGGCGGCGAAGGCGACCGCGTAGATCGGGCCGGTGCCGGGGTCGAACTCGGCGATCTGGTCGCCGGTGTCCATGTTCCAGATGCGCGCCGTGCCGTCGAGCGAGACCGATGCAAGCCGCTTGCCGTCGGGGGACAGCGCGATTTCATAGACGGTGCCGGAATGGCCTTCGAAGCGGCGCACTTCCCTGAAGCTGTCCAGGTCCCAGAGCTTGATCGTGTAGTCGCCGCTGCCGGTGATCGCATGGTGCCCGTCAGCGGTGAAGACGGCGCCATAGGCGCCCTGCTCGTGCCCGTGCCAGCTGCGCAGTTGCTTGCCCGAAACAATGTCCCAGAGTTTCAGCTCGCCATCGATGCTGCCCGACAGGGCTTTCGTGCCGTCGGGCGAGACGGCGACCGAGCTCACCGACCAGTCATGGCCCGACAGCACATGCAGCACGACGCCCTTCTCGAGATCCCAGACGATAACGGCGCCAGTGTCGTGGCCGCTGACGGCCAGCTTGCCGTCGGGGCTGATCGCCAGGTTCCTGACGCCGCCGTTCTGCCCCGCGGAAAAGACGTGCAGCACGGCGCCGTCGGCAAGGTTCCTCAGCACGATCTCGCCGTCGTCGCCGGCGGTAAGCGCCGTCTTGCCGTCAGGCATGAACAGCGCCGTGCGCGCCATGTCCTTGTGCTCACCCAGATTGCGGATCAGCCGCTTGCCGTCGATGTCCCAGAGCTTGATCATGCGGTCGGTGCTGGCGCTCATCACCTCGCGCCCGTCTTGCGAGACCGCCAGCCAGACAACGGCGTCGCGGCCCTCAGCCTGGGTCGGCAGCGGCGGCGGCGCGGGCGGCAGCGGAGCGACGGTCTCGGGCGGCGGGGCCGTCGCGCTG
>NZ_RZOI01000053.1:0-17155 GCF_004022645.1 Mesorhizobium sp. M4A.F.Ca.ET.020.02.1.1
CCATCGCGCGCAGCTTTGTCGCTACCATCATCGTCGGCGTCATCCTGATCCTGATGGCGCTGCTGAAGCCGTTCCGGGCGCGGGATGGAACATGGCGCCCGTGGCCGGCCTGGCTTCGCGTCACCGCCGTCGCGCTCGGCCTGTTCACCATCGCGGCGGCGCTGCTCGGCTATATCGGCCTTGCGCTGTTCGTCTCGCTGCAGGTGGTGGTCACCGGCACCGTCCTTGTCACCGCCTATATCGGCTTCCTGTCGGCACGGGCGATCGGCGAAGAGGGCGGCTTCGCCGACACGTCGGCTGGGCGCTGGCTGACCGCCAATTCAAGCTATGATGAAACCGCGCTCGACCAGCTCGGCCTGGTCGTAAGCATCGCCATCAACCTGATGATCGTGCTGGTGTTCCTGCCGCTGATCCTCCTGATGTGGGGTTTCCAGCCCGGCGACATCCAAGCGTGGGCATACAAACTGGCGACGGGCGTCACCATCGGCTCGGTGACGATCTCGTTCACCGGCATCCTCAGCGGCATCGTGGTCTTCGTCATCGGCTATTTCCTGACGCGCTGGTTCCAGGGCTGGCTCGACGGCTCGGTGATGGCGCGCGGCAGGGTCGACGCCGGCGTGCGCAACTCGATCCGGCTGGCGGTCGGCTATGCCGGCGTCGCCATTGCCGGCCTCGTCGGCGTCTCGGCGGCCGGCATCGACCTGTCAAACCTGGCGCTCGTTGCCGGCGCCCTGTCGCTCGGTATCGGCTTCGGCCTGCAAAATGTGGTGTCGAACTTCGTCTCCGGCCTGATCCTGCTTGCCGAGCGTCCGTTCAAGGTCGGCGACTGGATCGTCGCCGGCGACACCACCGGAACGGTCAAGAAGATCAGCGTGCGCGCCACCGAGATCGAGACCTTCCAGCGGCAGTCGGTGATCCTGCCCAACTCGACCCTGATCAACAATGCGGTCGGCAACTGGACGCACCGCAACAAGCTCGGCCGCGTCGACATCAAGGTCGGCGTCGCCTATGGCAGCGACGTCAAGCGGGTGCATGCGCTTTTGCTCGAAATCGCGCGCAGCCATCCGCTGGTGCTGAAGAACCCCGAGCCGTTCGTACTGTTCGCCAATTTCGGCGCCGCCGCGCTCGAATTCGAGATCCGCGTGTTCCTCGCCGACATCCTGAACGGCAACATCGTGCAGAACGACATCCGCTTTGCCATCTTCGATGAGTTCAACAGCGAGCATATCGAGATACCCTCGACGCCACGCGCCGTGGTTGAGACGACAAAGCCCGAGGCGTGGCCGATCGACGACGACAAGATGGAGGCCGACTTCGCCGAGAAGGAGCAAGCGGAAGCCGAAGCCGCGGTTGAAAAGGCGCGCCTGGCAAAGTCCAGGCGCAAGGGCAGCAAACCTGATCCGGACTGAGGCGGCACACCACGGAATCGTGCCTGTGTCCGGCAAAAGCCAATTGCGGCATGAATGCGGCATTCAGTTGCGGTTCAGCTTCGATCTCATATAAGCTCGCATGCAAAGGGCGAGAATGCCTTGCAAATGCAACAAGAAGGCGGTGTGGAAACACCGGTATTGCAAATGTGGAAGTCTGTCGTCGCCGCCATCGCTTTTCTAGCCGTGGGCGGGTCGGCTTTCGCCGCCAGCGCGGTCAACAAGGACGCCGAGACCCGGACGCTGATCGTGACCGAGGGCGGCGGCAAGACGGAGCTGGCGCTGGCCGCCGGCGAAACCGTGGAATTCTGCCCGAATGGCTGTTTCGTCACCTTGCCGAATGGTGACCTCGAAGCCCTGACCGGCTCGGAAACGGTCGAGATTTCGGGTGGCGTCGCCCGCATCAAGTAAAACCGGGCAGCATCTCTCGCGAAGGCCGGGCAAACTGCCCGGCCTTTTATTGTTTCCGGTAGCGGTTGTTTAACACTGACCGGGGAAATACCACCGCACAGCCTGGCCGCAACCTGACGTTTTAACGTTCGCTGCGTCATCTCCCGCTATATCCGACCCGAAGCCGCCGAACAGGGCGCGAAGGAATCAGGCAGGGCAGGGAATCATGGACGCGCGGTCGGACAGGAACGCAATTCCGCTTGCGGTCGATCTCGACGGCACGCTGATTGCGACCGACCTCCTTTGGGAAGGCTTGTTCATCCTTCTCAAGAAGAATCCGCTCTATGTCTTCCTGGTGCCGTTCTGGCTGGCCGGCGGGCCGGCCAGACTCAAGCAGGAGATCGCTGCCCGCATCGATATCGATCCGGCTTCGCTGCCTTACCGCGAGGCGCTGCTCGATCTGCTCCGCACCGAGCATCGGGAAGGTCGCGAGATCGTGCTGGCGACCGGCACGCCGCGCAAGTTCGCCGAGGCGATCGCCTCGCATCTGGGCATTTTCGACCGCGTGCTGGCGACCGATGGTCCGCATAACATGACCTCAGGCAGGAAACGCGACTCGCTGGTCGCCGCCTATGGCGACGGCGGCTTCGACTATGCGGGCAACAGCCGGCACGATCTCCAGGTTTTCGACGCAGCGCGCAGCGCGATCGTGGTGGCGCCCGACCGCCATGCCGCGCGCTGGCAGGCCGGGCATGGCGCCGAAACGGTTGCGGTGCCGAAGCCGACATTGAAGACATTCGTCAAGATGCTGCGCGTGCATCAATGGCTGAAGAATGCGCTGATCGCGGTGCCGATGGTGCTGTCGCACGAGTACTTCAACATCGACATGATCTGGGAATGCGTGCTGGCGTTCATCTCCTTCAGCGCCGTGGCTTCCGCCATCTACATCCTCAACGACTTCTTCGACCTCGCGCTCGACCGCAAACACCCGACCAAGCGCTATCGCCCCTTCGCCACCGGCGCGCTCACTATCCCCTTCGGCTTCGGCGCGATGATGGCGCTGATCGCCGTCGGCATCGCCGCCGGGCTTTTGCTGCCGATCGAATTCCTCGGCGTGCTGGGCGGCTACATGGTTGTCACCACAGCCTATTCGCTGTCGTTCAAGCGCATGCTCCTGGTCGATGTGCTGACGCTGGCCGGGCTCTATACGATCCGGGTGCTGGCAGGTGCCGCGGCGACGGGCGTCGACGTCTCCTTCTGGCTGCTCGCCTTCTCGATCTTCTTCTTCCTGTCGCTGGCGCTGGTGAAGCGCTTCGTCGAATTGCGCACCACTGCCATTCCTGCCGGCGAGCGCATCGCCGGCCGCGGCTACCGCACCGAAGACCAGGAGATCGTGGCCCAGGCCGGCATGGCCTCCGCCTTCTCCTCGGCCCTGGTGCTCGCGCTCTACATGGACAGCGTCGCGGTGCGCGAGCTCTATTCGCATCCATGGGTGATGTGGCCGCTGGCGCCGATCGTGCTCTACCTCACGATGCGCGTCTGGATCCTCGCCCGCCGCGACGAGATGCACGACGATCCTGTCGTCTTCATCATCCGCGACTGGCGCAGCCAGATCGTTGTCGCCATCGGCGCCGCCCTTCTGGTGGCTGGAGCCTGGGGCGGTTGATCAGGGGCGGCGAACGTTTCGGCAGTTTTGGGCTGGCGACGCCTCCGGCACGCCATGCCATCCCGGCCGACCATGCCGTCGCGCTGCTGAAGAGCGGCGCTGCCAAGCCGGGTTCGCTGCTTGGTTATGGCAATGGCCGTTCCTATGGCGACACATGCCAGAATCAGGCCGGCTCGGTGGTCGACATGCGGCCGCTCAACCGCGTCCGCGCCTTCAATGCCGGGACGGGTGTGTTGGAAGCGGATGCCGGCGTGCTCTTGCGCGATATCATCTCCCATGCCGCTCCCTACGGCTTCTTCCCGGCGGTGGTTCCCGGCACGCAATTCGTGACGCTTGGCGGGGCGATCGCCAACGACATCCACGGCAAGAACCATCATCGGCGCGGCACGTTCGGCTGCCATGTCGAGTCGCTGACACTGCTGCGCTCGGACGGCAATACCTGCCGCTGCTCCGACACGGACAATGCTAGACTGTTCCGGGCAACCATTGGCGGCATGGGGCTGACCGGGCTGATCCTGTCGGCCTCGATCCGGCTGATGCGGGTGCCTTCGCTCGACGTCGTCGAGACGGTGACACCATTTGGCGATCTCGGCCAATTCTTCGAGCTTGCCGAGGCGGCCGACCAGGCCAATGAATATGCCGTCGCCTGGATTGACCAGCTCGCCGGCGGTCACGGCCGCGGGCGCGGCCTGCTGTTCGCCGGCAACCATGCCGAGCATGGCTCGCACACAGCGTCCCGCGCAAACGCCCGCCTTTCGGTGCCGCTGCAGCCGCCTTTCAATGTGCTCAACCGGCCGTTCCTCACCGCCTTCAACGCCGCTTACCGGTGGAAGAAAGGGCGATCGCCGGCGCCGCGTCAGGTTGGCTACCAGGGCTTCTTCTTTCCGCTTGACGGTGTTGGCGACTGGAACCGGCTCTACGGGCCGAAAGGCCTCTTCCAGCACCAGTGCGTGGTGCCGGAGGAGGCCGCGCGGCTTGCCGTGCCGGCGCTGCTGGAGGCGGCACGGCGCGCTGGGCAGGGGTCCTTCCTCACCGTGCTGAAGCGCTTCGGCAAGGTCCGCTCGCCGGCGCTGCTGTCTTTTCCGAGGCCTGGTTACACGCTGACGCTCGACTTCCCCAACCGGGGCGAGAGGACGCTCGAGCTGCTTTCCGAACTCGACCGCATCACGGTCGAGGCGGGCGGCGCGGTCAACCCCTACAAGGACGCGCGCATGGGCGCCGAGACCTTCGCGGCATCCTTCCCGGACTGGCGGCGGCTGGAGGCGTTGCGCGACCCCGCCTTCATGTCCGACTTCTGGGCGCGCACAGCGAAGAAACTGGATGAACGGCGAGGGATGGCAGAGGCGGCGGAATAGGTAGAATTCGAATAAATCTTGGCAAATAAAACATTGTGCCGGGATTTACTTAAAGCAGCACGTGATTTCACGAAATGTTTGCAGGTTTGTAGTAGGACCGCTGCGGGGCAGGTGGCAACATGAAATACATCGTCTTCATCCTTTTTACGGTCATGACCAATGCCGCGGCGCAGCTGATGCTGAAGCAAGGCATGATGTCGCTCGGGCCGATTTCGTTCGAGGGCACCAATCCGCTGCTGAAGCTGCTGCAGATCGTCTTCAGTCCCTGGGTGTTCCTGGGGCTCTGCACCTTCGTCATCTCGATGGCCTCGCATCTCTACGTGCTGTCGAAGGTCGAGCTCAGCTTCGCCTATCCGTTTCTCAGCCTCGCCTATGTCGCGGTGGCAGTGTTTGCCTACTTCGTTTTCCGCGAGGACCTCAACGGCTGGCGCGTTGCCGGCATCGCCTGCATCTGCGTCGGCACGGTGCTGATAGCGCAGAGCGGACGCGGAGATGAGGACCAGACCGCATCCATCACCCAAGACAAGATCGGCACAAGCGAGATCGTTCGATGAGACATGTCATTTTCGGAGGCGACGGTTTCGTCGGTCGCCACCTTGCCCCGAAGCTCGCGGCCGATGGCGAAGAGGTCGTTGTCGCCGACATCGTCAAGAGTGACCTGCCGCACTACCGGTCCGTCCGCTACATCAAGTGCGACGTGACGGAACCGGCTTCGGTGTCATGCGTCGGTGTCCGGGCGGACGACATGGTCTACAACCTGTCGGCGAAGATGCTGTCGCCGATACAGGTGCGCGCCAAGCGGCACGACTTCTTCTTCCCGGTGAACTTCCACGGCACCGAGCACATCATCAAGGTGATGGACAAGGCCGGCGCCTCGAAGCTCGTCCACTACACGACCGACATGATCTACGGCCATACGGTGACACTGCCCATGACCGAGGAACACCCGGTCGCGCCGCTCGGCGAGTACGGCCTGTCGAAGCTGAAGACCGAGGAGCTGGCTGCCGATTGGCGCAAGCGCGGCATGTCGATCTCGTTGTTCAGGCCGCGCCTGATCATCGGCCCCGGCCGCCTCGGCATCCTGGAAAAACTGTTCAAGCTGATCGACTGGAATCTTCCCGTGCCGATGATCGGCTCGGGCAAGAATCCCTACCAGTTCATCTCTGTTTTCGACTGCGCGGAAGCTGCCCGCGCCGCCTGGAAGGCCGGCGTGCCGAACGAGGCCTATAATCTCGGCTCCCTCAACCCGCCGCCGGTGAAGAAGCTGCTTGGCGACCTGATCCGGCATGCCGGCTCGAAATCGATCCTGATCCCGACACCGGGCTGGGCGGTCAAGCGCACGCTCGACCTGCTCGACCTCATGAACATGCCGATCATGGACCCCGAGCAATATCTGATCGCCGACGAAGAGTGCGTTCTCGACGTGTCCAAGGCCGAGCGCCAGCTCGGCTGGGTGCCGCAATATCGCGACGAGGACATGCTGATCGCCGCCTACAGCGAGTACCGCGCCAAGAAGGACGGCCATGCCGTCGCCACCGAACATGTGCCCGCCGAGTAAGGCGACCAAGGCCAATAGGAGATTCTCGAGATGACCGTCATGGCCAAGCCGGAACAAACGGGCGCGCGCACGCTTGTCGATGCGCCGGCGCTGTCGCCCGCCACCATCGCCAAGCCCGACCTGATCAGCGTCGAGCAGGCCAAGGCGATGGATGTCGCCCGCATCACCGACCTGTTCAAGGCGCATCTCAATCCGGGCCAGTTGCATTTCATGAAGCTGCTCGGCTTCCACAAGGTGAAGATCGAGCGCGCCGAGGGCATGTTCTACATCGACCAGAACGGCCGCAAGATACTCGATTTCTTCGGCGGCTTCGGTTCGCTGGCCTTCGGCCACAACCACCCGCGCATCCTGGAGGCGCGGAAGACATTTCAGGAGGAAAAGCGGCAGGAAATCGCCATCGCCTTCATGTCGCAATATGCCGCGGCCCTTGCGCACAACATCGCCAAGTGCTCGCCCGGCGACCTCGACATGGTTTTCCTCGGCTCGTCCGGCTCGGAAGCCATGGAAGCTGCGGTTAAGCTTGCCGAGCGCGCCGCCGGCCCGAAGCGGCCGAAGGTCGTCTATGCCGAGAATTCCTTTCATGGCAAGACCAAGGGCGTGCTGGCGATCACCGACGGCCAACTCTACCGCGCTGACTTCAAGGTGGCGGACAATGTCGTGCGGGTGCCCTTCGCCGACATCGATGCGGTGGAGCGCCTGTTCAGGACCGATCCCGAGATCAGCGTCATCGTGCTCGAAACCATCCAGGGCGGCGGCGGCATCATCCAGGCGCCCGCCGAATACTGGCAGAAGCTGCGCGCCTTGTGCGACCGGCATGGCGTGCTGTGGGTCGCCGACGAGGTGCAGTGTGGCTATGGCCGTTCCGGCCGCTTCTACGCCTTCGAGCATTACGGTGTCGTGCCGGACGTGACGGCGCTGGCGAAATCGCTGGGCGCCGGCAAGGCGGCGGTCGGCGCCATGATCGCCAGGCGCGATGTCTACATGAAGGCCTATGGCACGCCGAAGACGGCGATGATCCATGCCATGGCCACGTTCGGCGGCATGGGCGAGGCCTGCGTCACCGCGATCGAGGGGCTGAACGTGCTCTACGAAGAAGGCCTGATCGACAATGCGGCCGCGACCGGCGATTACCTTCTGCAGCGCTTGCAGGCGCTCAAGGAAAAATATCCGAAGATCATCAAGGTCGTGCGCGGCAAGGGTTTCATGATCGGGCTCGAGTTCCACGATTTCTCGCAGACCCTGCCTATGGTGCTGCGGCCGGTGGTCAGCGTGCTCGACGACAAGCTGAAGGGCTCGCTGTCCGGCTTCGTCGGCGCGCTGCTGCTGCGCGACTATGACGTCCTCGTCGCCTTCACCGAATACAACCGCAACGTCATCCGGCTCGAGCCGCCGCTGATCTGCCAGCGCGAGCATGTCGACCGCTTCGTCGATGCCTTCGACAGCCTGCTGTCGCGCGGCATCGTGGCGATCGTGAAGGATTTCGTCAAAAGCCTTCGCTGAGCGGGACGATGCTGACCAGGCCGCCGACTGTCCCGACCAATCCGCTCGACCGACTGACCGGCGCCGGCCTGGCGTGGGGTGAGGGGACCTATGCGCGGTTCGCCGCACCGATTGGCGCGATTGCCTTGGCGCTCTATATCCTGCTGACGGCGGCGACGGCCTGGATCATGCCCGACGCCAATTGGGATATGCTGCCCTATCTGGCGGTCGCCGAGGAAGGCACCTATCCCGATCCGCAGGCCCTGCACGACTATGCCTACAGCACGGTCAAGGCGGGCGTCTCGGCCGCCGACTACAAGACGCTGACTGACGATGGCGGCGGCTTCCGCAGCCACATGGCGGAGAATGCCGCAGACTTCCATTCGCTGCTCGGCATGTACCGGATCAAGTTCCTCTATGCCGAGATCCTGTCCGGCCTCAGCCATGTCGTGTCGCCGGTCGAGGCGATGCGGCTGGTGTCGGTGGTCTCGGTGCTGCTGTTCGGCGTCATTACGCTCATCTGGCTGCGTTCGGAAGGCGCGCTGGCTCTGGCTCCGATAGTCGGTGCGGGGCTGATCATGGCCGATTTCGGCGATGCGGCGCGCGCCTCGACGCCAGACCTCCTTTGCGCGGCGCTGTTCCTCGGCGGCCTGTTCGCCTATGTGCGCAGACGCGAGGCGGCGACCGCGATCCTGCTGTTCCTCGCCTTCATGGCGCGGCCGGACAACATCGTCTTCCTGGCCATCTTCGCCATGCTGCTCATCGCGTACCGGCAGAAGGCATGGGGCGCGCTGGCGGGCTTTGCCGCCTCGTTCATTGCCTATTTCGCCATCTCGCACTGGGCCCAGCACCCAGGCTGGTGGCCGCATCTGTGGTTCTCCACCATCGAGCAGCATTACAATATGGACGGCTTCGAGCCGCCTTTCTCGCTCGCGGCCTACCTCAGGGCGTTTGCCGTCTCGCTGCTGCGCGCCGTCACCATGAACAGCTGGGTTGGCGTCTCGGTACTGGCACTGGCCGGCTGGTTTGCGCTTGGCCGCGCCGGCTTCCGGCTCGACCGCCGCGCCGGCATCCTGCTTGCGGCTCTGGTGCTCGGCGTGCTGGCGAAGTTCACGGTGTTCCCGATCCACGACACGCGCATCTATTTCCCCAATCTCCTGGCGCCATTCCTGCTGCTTGCCGGCCCGCTGATGGCGCTGTGGGCTGCGGCCGGTCAGCGCCATGTCGCGGCGCACGTCATTGCCGGAGACAAGCCCGGAGACACGCTATGAGTTCCATTTCCAGCCTGGCGCGCCTTGCGCTGTCGTTCGGCCTGCCCGCCGGGCTGCTCGATCGCGGGCCGGCGCTGCGCGGCACGAAATTCCTCGCCAAGGCGGCGCTGAGGGCGCGCTTCGGTGGCAGGCCGTTCCAGATGGTCAATGTCGGCGCCTGCGATGGCGCCCTGTTCGACGATGTCACGCCGTGGCTGCACCGCATTGCGCGGGCGCGTGCCGTTCTGGTCGAGCCGGTTCCCTACAATCAGAAACGGCTGCGCGCCAACTATCCCGATACGGAGCGCTTCATCATCGAGCCGGTAGCTGTGACCCGGACCAAGGGCTCGATCACAGTTCATACGTTTGACGCCGCGGCACTCGAGGCCGGCACGCTGCCGATCGAGTTTATCGGCTGTTCCTCCGTCACCGACACCAATCTGATGTCGGGCAAGAACGCCTGGGGCGAGGAGGACTCCAACTTCAACAAGTTCGCGCCCTATCTGAAGGACATCGAGGTGGCCTCGGAGACGCTGCAGACGCTGCTCGACCGCAACGACATCACCCATATCGATGCCTTCCTCGTCGACTGCGAGGGCGCGGACTGGATTGTGTTCGACCAACTCGACCTCAAGCGCTACCGCCCCGGCATGATCAAGATCGAAGTCGGCGCGCTGCCGGCGGCCGAGATCGGCCAGGTCGTGGTCAAGCTGAAGACCGCCGGCTACCAGGTCGGCTTCCAGGCCGAGGACATCTGGGCTTTCGCCTGACCGAAATGGGCTTTGACAACGAGCATGTGTGCCGGGTCGCGCCGCACCTTGCGGCGTGTCGCAAACAGGCGGTAGCCCGATCATCGTCCTCTGCATATTGTGCCCCATTCGAACGGGCGCCGACGCGCCCGCTTTACCACTTTGGAGTCACGGGCAATGGCAGGGTTTCCGGAAAAGGCGAAGGTCGTCATCGTCGGGCTGGGCGGGATCGTGGGCGCTTCGGTCGCCCATCACCTGATCGAGCGCGGATGGGACGATATTGTCGGCATCGACAAATCCGGCATCCCGACCGATATCGGCTCGACGGCGCACGCGTCCGACTTCTGCTACACCACCAGTCACGACTTCCTGTCGTGCTGGACGACGCTCTATTCGATCGATTTCTACGAGAAGATGGGCCACTACGCCCGCATAGGCGGCCTCGAAGTCGCCCGCGTCGGCGACGACAGCCGCATGGCGGAGATCAAGCGCAAGATCGCTTCGGCCAAATCCTTCGGCACCCGGGCGCGCCTGATCGAGCCAGCCGAGATCAAGGAAAAGTTCCCGCTGATCGAAGAGAGTATGGTGCAGGGCGGCTTGTGGGATCCGGATGCCGGCCTCGTCATCCCGCGCTCGCAGACGGTCGCCGGCAAGCTCGTCGACCAGGGCGTCGCCTCAGGCAAGCTTCAGTCTTTCGCCAACACCTCGGCCAAGTCGCTGATCGTCGAGAACGGCCGCATCAAGGGCGTGGTGACCGAGCGCGGTACGATCATGGCCGACTATGTGGTCGTCTGCACCGGCATCTGGGGCCGTTTGACCGCGGCGCTGGTCGGCGAGGACCTGCCCGTCATGCCGATCGACCATCCGCTGACCTTCTTCGGCCCGTACAACGAGTTCGCCGGCACCGGCAAGGAAATCGGCTGGCCGCTGCTGCGCGACCAGGGCAACTCTGCCTACATGCGCGACACCGGCGACCCCAAGACCGCCGAGGGCGGACAGATCGAATGGGGCTACTACGAGGAGACCAATCCGCGCCTCTGCCATCCGCGCGACCTCCTGGAAAAGGACCAGGCGCGGCTGTCGCCCTCGCAGCGCGACCTCGACATGGAGCAGATCCTTGCGCCGCTCGAGCGCGCCATGGAGCTGACGCCGATCCTCGGCGAGCTTGGCTACAATGAGAGCCACTCCTTCAACGGCCTGCTGCAGGTGACGACCGATGGCGGCCCGTCGATGGGCGAAAGCCAGAAGGTGAGGGGCCTGTGGTACGCCGTCGCCATCTGGGTTAAGGACGGCCCCGGCATGGGCAAGCTCATCGCCGACTGGATGACCGACGGCCGCACCTCGATCGACCATCACGCCATCGATTATGCGCGCTTCTACCCGCACCAGACGCAGGAGCAGTTCATCTGGGATCGCTGCACCGAGACGGCGATGAAGGTCTACAATCCGGCGGTGCACCCGCGCGAGCCATTCTCCAAGGGTCGCGACATCAGGCGCTCGCCGTTCTGGGAGCGCGAGAAGGAGCTCGGCGGCTACTTCATGGAGCTGGGCGGCTGGGAGCGCGCCCACGGCTATGCCGCCAACGAGCACCTGCTGGAGAAATACGGCAACCGAGTGCCGGTGCGCGAGGACGAATGGGACAACCGCCATTTCTGGCGCGTCTCCAATGCCGAGCACCTCGCCATGAGCGAAGACTGCGGCATCGTCAATCTCTCGCATTTCTCGATGTATGACGTCGAAGGCCCCGACCATGTCGCGCTGCTGGAATGGCTGTGCGCGGCCAAGATCGGCGGCGACAACAACATCGGCAAGGGCATCTACACCCACTTCCTCGACGAGGAAGGCATGGTGCGCGCCGACTTCACCGTTATCCGCATGGCCGATCGCTGCCGGGTGATCGACGGCGCCGACGCCGGCCCGCGCGACTTCCGTTACATGCAGCGTACTGCGCAGGACAAAGGTTTTGATGTCACCGTCACCGACGTGACCGAGAAGTACGTCACCATCGGCATCTGGGGACCGAACGCGCGGGCGACCCTACAGAAGGTTGTCGAGAACCCCGAGGGCCTGACCCCGGAGAACTTCCCGTTCGCCGCGATCAAGCCGATCCGGATCGGCGGCAAGGATGTGACGGCTTTCCGCATCTCCTATGTCGGCGAGCAGGGCTGGGAGCTGCACATGCGCTACGAGGACGGCCTGGCCGTCTGGGACGCGCTGCGCTCGACCGGCGTCATGCCGTTCGGCGTCGAGACCTATGCCAACACGCGCCGCATGGAAAAGAGCCTGCGGCTGCAGAATGCCGACCTGTTGACCGAGTACAATTTGCTCGAAGCCGACCTTGCCCGTCCGAAGGTCAAGGAGAACGACTTCTGCGGCAAGGCCAAGCACCTGGAATACCGCGCGCGCGAACATCAGCTGGCCATGCTGTGCACGCTGGTGATGACCGACAACATCGATCAGAACGGCGTCGCGCGCTATCCGGTCGGCACCATGCCGGTGCTGGATCCGGCAACCGGCGAGACGCTGGTCGACAAGCTCGGCCGCCGCTCCTTCACCACTTCGGTCGCCTATGGCCCGACCATCGGCAAGAACATCGCGCTCGCCTATCTGCCCTGGGCCTATGCCCAGGAAGGGCGCAGGCTCAACGTCGAATATTTCGGCGAGACCTATCCGGTCGAGGTCGCCGGCGTCGGCTACAAGCCGCTCTACGATCCCGAGAACCTGAAGCCGCGCAGCTGAGTTTCTTCAAACTGCATGAGAAGCCCGGCCCCGTGCCGGGCTTTTCGCTTTGTCCAGCCGTGATTCTCGCTTACCGTTGCGGCATGTCTGCTTTTGCCAGTGCAAGACATCTCCTTCCGGGCTGCGCCGCGCTGGCGTTGGCGCTTGGCACCGCGCCGGCATCTTCCGCCGAGCCCGTCGATATCGAACTGGTTCTGGCCGTCGACGTCTCGCTTTCCATGTCGCCCGAAGAGCTCGAGATCCAGCGCCATGGCTATGCGGCGGCCTTGACGCATGATCTCGTGCTCAAAGCCATTGCCGAAGGCGCCTATGGCAAAATCGCCGTCACCTATGTCGAATGGGCGGGCAGCAACTGGCAGCGTGTCATCGTGCCGTGGACGGCGATCGCCAATCGCGCCGATGCCGAGCGCGTGGTCGAGCAGCTCAACGCCCACCCGCCGGACAGCGCAAGGCGCACCTCGATTTCCGGCGCGCTGGAATTCGGCAGCGATCTCTTCGCCGAAAGCGGCTTTCAGGGCGTCAAGCGCGTCATCGACATCTCAGGCGACGGACCCAACAACCAGGGGGCGCCCGTCAACCTGGCGCGGGACATCGTTGTGAGCCAGGGCATCACCATCAACGGGCTGCCGTTGATGACGCGCGGCGGCTTCACCGGCGCCTACGACGTCAACGATCTCGACCGCTACTACAGCGACTGCGTCATCGGTGGTCCCGGCGCCTTCATGATACCGGTCAATGACTGGACGCAGTTCCCGGAAGCGATCCGCCGCAAGCTGGTGCTGGAACTTGCCGGCCCCGATTCGCCACAATGGGCGGCCGACGAGGCGGCCCATCCGCCCATGGTCCTCGCCCAGGACAAGCCGATCGTGGATTGTCAGGTCGGCGAGAAAATGTGGCGCGATCGCAGCTGGATGTTCGACAGCCGCTAGTTGTCACGCCCCGGCTTGCCTGTCCGGTGCCGGCCATGCAAAGTCGTTCCCGCCGTGCCGATCATACGGCGTCCATGCGCAAACGAGGAGACGTCCCATGAAATCTGTTGCAATCCTGATGGCGGCCGCATCGATATTTTGCGCCGGCAGCGCCAGTGCACAGTTTTACGGCGAGGCGGGCTGCATCATGTTCGAGGACTCGTATTTTCGCGGCCGCGCGCTGGAATTGGGGGCGGACGATTCGGTGAGCTTCCGTGGCGGCCAGTTCTGGAACGACCGCGTCTCTTCGGTGATCGTGCGCCGCGGCTGCACCCTCGTCGCCTATTCGGATACGCGGATGCGAGGCCGGTCGATCGAGCTCAATCGAAGGGTCCGCGATTTCAGCAATACCGGCTGGAACGATCGCATCTCATCGGCCGAATGCTATTGCGGCGAAAGGTACTGAGGCGGCCGTGACCTGAGCCTGGCTGCCCGCCGGTTCAAACCTAAATTCCAGATGTCGACCGGGTCTTGGCGCCGGTCGTCGGTGCTGCCGCTTCCATGTGCTCGTTCTGGCCGGTCTGCTGTTCCGCGGGCGTCGCCGTCGCCGCGCGTCGCGGCATCGCGATCACGCCGTCAAGCGCCTTCGCAATGGGCCCCGGACACGCGCCGAATGCCGTGCGGCTGGCGCTTGCCGCGCCGCCGATCGAGCGGCTCGAGGAGGCATTGCGCAGCTTGGCATGCATGCTGCATACGAGCGAGCAGGACTTTGCCTTCGTGGAGTAACCGCTTCGCCTTAGGCCGCCAGAAGCTGCTTGCGGTCGACGCGTTCCTGCTGCGGCGAGCGGGCATAGAGCTCACGGTAGCACTTGGAGAAATGCGAGGCGGAGACGAAGCCGCAGGCGACCGCCACCTCGACCACCGGCATCGATGACTGGATCAAGAGATGGCGGGCGCGGTCGAGCCGAATCTCCAGATAGTATCGGGCGGGTGAACGGCCCATCTCGGTGCGGAACAGGCGCTCGATCTGCCGGCGCGACAGATCGACATGGTCGGCGATCTCGATCAGCGACAGCGGCTCGGAGAGGTTCGCCTCCATTAGTTCGATGATGGTCAGCACCTTGGAGTTCTGCACGCCGAGGCGCGCCCGCAGCGGCAAGCGCTGGCGGTCGGTCGGGCTGCGCACGCGGTCGGTCAGCACCTGCTCGCAGACCCGGTTGACGAGGCTTTCGTCGAAATCGTCGCCGATCAGCTTCAGCATCATGTCGAGCGCCGCGGTGCCGCCGGCGCAGGTGTAGATATTCTGGTCGATCTCGAACAGGTCGGCAAAGACATTGGCCTTCGGGAAGGCCTCCGAGAAGCCGGGCAGGTTCTCCCAATGGATGGCGCAGCGCTTGTTGGACAACAGGCCGGCGGCGGCAAGGATATGCGCGCCGGTGCACAGTCCGCCGACGGCGACGCCGCGGTTGTATTCCTCGCGCAGCCAGGCGAAGGCCGACTTGTTCTGGTAGCGCTCGACATTGACGCCGCTGCAAACGATGGCCATGTTGGGCCGGTCCGGACCGGCCATCTTCTTGCGCTCCTCCTCGAGCGAGGTGTTGACGGCGCATTCGACGCCGTTCGAGGCGCGCACCGGCTTGCCGTCGATGCTGGCCAGGCGCCAGCTGTAGGCCTCGTAGCCGAGCATCCGGTTGGCCGACCGCAGCGGGTCGAGCGCCGTTGCGAAGGCGATCATGGTGAAGTCAGGAACGAGGAAGAACACAAACGATCTCTTGATCGGGTGCTTTACGGCATTCACGGGAAACCTCACGCGGCCATGACGCGAACAGGATGTCGCGAATAGCATAGCGACATCAGGAAAAACCATTCCTGTCAATCGCGTAGAGAGGTTTGGGACAATTAAATTTGCGACATGGGTCGCAAATGGGCAATTGCCTGGGGAATGGAGCCCGATGTGCTACCGGAGCGGGCAGACCCGCCCCTGGGCAAAAGAAACGCCGCTTCGGTCTTGCCGAAGCGGCGGGGAGGTTAACTTCACAGCGTCGGCGGGGAGGCGCCGCGCGTAAGTCTCAATATCAAGCGACGAAACCGAGGCGCGCGGCGGCCAAGGCGCCGGTCTGGCCAGGCATGGTCTTCGAAAGGCGCTGGCGCTCGAGCGCGGTCGTCAGGTTGGTTTCGCGGCGGGCGAAGAGGCGGGCAAAAAGCTTCATAATCATCTCCATTCGGTTGCTCAGACGGGTCGCCTTCGCGTGATGGAGTGGGGCAGCTCGTTTGCTGGCGTTGATATAGGCTTGCGCGAACGAAAACTAAATCGCAAAAACGAAGCGCTTGTTATGAAAAGCGACACCGATTGCGACAATTTTGGGCAATGCGCCCAGGATTTACGATTGTTTACAAGGCGTTAAATCGAAAAATGCGGCGTTATGCGATTGGCTCATATGCGTCATGCAGCTGTAGCATGGCTTTGAAAAATCATTTGAATGCAAACAAAACAGACGGTTGGGCAAAATAGAGAGGCCTGCCGGGCTGGGTCCGCCGGGCAGGCCTTCAGGATTTGATACACACGATTTACTTCGCTCCGGCCCAGGATCCGACACCGAGACGAGCGCCGGTCTTGGCATCGGCGGCTTCCGGCCAGCCGATATCCTTCTGCAGTTCAATCGGCAGCGCGTGGATGGCGCGTTCGGTCTGATAGCGAGCGCGGGCCGCGCTGAATTCGGTCGCAAACCGACCGAGGGACGACAGGATAGACATTTCATTCTCCTTTGCGTTGCGCCGGGAGTTGGCCGGCGGAAGCGTTGCGTCAGGTCTGTTTCAGCTTCATTTCATGTCTTGCAGGTCTGTGCCGCGGTCGTTTCACGGCTGCTTTTGGCAACAGCCTGCTTCGATGGAGTTGACTATCCTCCCAAACTGGAGTTCAATCAAACGAAATGGAATGATCGTTCACATCAGAAAAATTGAAGGCTGATCCCGATGAACGCCCCACTCAATCACCCGCTGCCGCTGCTCGATCTCGATGTCCTGCGCACCTTCGTTGCGATCGCCGAGACCGGCAGCTTCACCACCGCCGCTACGGCCGTCTTCCGCACGCCTTCGGCCGTCTCCATGCAGATCAAGAAGCTGGAGGACATTCTCGGCCGCTCCGTCTTCGCGCGCGACGCGCGCTCGGTGACGCTGACGACGGACGGCGAGATGCTGCTCGGCTATGCCCGCCGGCTGTTGTCGATCAACCGCGAGGTGGTGTCGAAGTTCATCATTCCCGACATTGTCGGCGTGGTGCGGCTGGGCTCGCCGGACGACTATGGCGAGCGCGTGCTGCCACATGTCTTGAAGCGTTTCGCGCAGTCGCATCCCTCGATCGCGGTCGATGTCACCATCGACCAGAGCATCAATCTGCGCCGGCGCATGGACGACCGGGCGCTCGACATCACGCTGCTGACCAATTCCTACAAGACCAGCGCGCTGGGTGCCGAGGTGCTGTTGACCGAACCGATCGTTTGGGCCGGCGCCAAGGGCGGCTGCGCGCATCTGCGCGAACCGCTGCCGGTGTCGCTGTGGGAAGAGGGCTGCATCTGGCGGGCAGGGGCGCTCGAGGCGCTGGGACGCGAGGGCCGCAACTATCGCGTCGCTTATA
>NZ_RZOI01000540.1:0-4283 GCF_004022645.1 Mesorhizobium sp. M4A.F.Ca.ET.020.02.1.1
CTCGCAGAACGGGTCGATGTCGGCGGCGATAACCGCCGCTGCGCCGGCCTTCGCGGCGGCGATGGCGACCAGGCCGGAGCCGGAGGCGAAGTCGAGCACCCGCTTGCCGCGAACGGTTTCGGGATGGTCGAGCACGTAGCGGGCAAGGCCCTGGCCGCCGGCCCAGGCGAACGCCCAGAACGGCGGCGGCAGGCCGATCGCAGCCAGTTCCTCTTCCGTGCGCAGCCAAAGGTCATGCGCCTCGTCGGCGAGATGCAGGAACACTTCCGGCACATGCGGCGGCGCCATCAGCGCCGTGTTGTCGAGAATGAACTTCTTCGCGCTTTTCGGCGTCAGCCTGGTCACGGCGCCGGCGAGAGATCGGCCATGCGGCAGACCTCTTTCCATTCGGCCGGCGTCACCGGCTGCACGGAAAGCCGCCCGAGCCGCACGAGCGCCATGTCGGCGAGCTTGGGATTGGCCTTGACCTGCTCAAGCGTGACCGGGGTCGGCACATCCTTGAAGGCGCGGATGTCGACGCATTCCCAGCGCGGGTCATCGGTTGTGGTGTCGGGATGGGCAAGCGCGCAGACCTCGGCGATGCCGACGATGTTGAGCCCTTCATTGGAGTGGTAGAAGAAGCCGAGATCGCCGATCTTCATCGCCTTCATGTTGTTGCGCGCCGCATAGTTGCGCACGCCATCCCATTGCGTGCCGGCCTTGCCCTTGGCCTTCAGCGCCTCGAAGGAGAAGACCGAGGGTTCGGATTTGAACAGCCAGTAGTTCATCTCAGTTGTCCCCTTGCCATTGTCGGTTGGCTACAATGAAGCGTTCGCGCTCCCACTACCCTTACCCTTTCCCCGTTCTCGCGGGGAGAGGGGCGCGCCAAGCGAACGATCAAGCACCGGCGGGCTTCTGGAAGACCCAGTTCCACGGGCGGATTTCGACGCTTTCGAACAGGCCGACCTTGGCATAGGGATCGCTGGCCGCCAGGGCTTGCGCCGCCGTCATATCTGCTGCCTCGATCATGACCAGACTGCCGTCGGGCTTGCCGTCAGCGTCGAGGAAGGGCCCGGCAAAGGCAAGTTTTCCTTCGCTGATCAGGCCTTCCAGGAACGCCGCATGCGCCGGCCGCGTGTCGACCCGCAACTGCAGGCTGCCGGGCTTGTCCTTGCAAATCAACGCAAACAGCATGGTCTAAAACTCCGATGGTTCAGATGTCGGTTTCGGTCTTGAGCGGCCGCGTCATCAGCGCCGTCACGGCCTGGCCGATGGTCACGGTGCCGTCGAGAATCGCGGCGACGGCGGTGATGATCGGCGCGTCGATGCCACGCTCTGCGGCGAGGCGGGCGGCGATCGCCGCCGTCGGCACGCCTTCGGCGAGCGGCAGGCCGGCAAGCGGCTTGCCCTGCCCGAGCGCCAGCCCATAGGCGAAATTGCGCGACTGCGCCGACGAGCAGGTGAGCAGGAGGTCGCCGAGACCGGAAAGCCCCATCAGCGTCTCTGGCCGGGCGCCGAAGGCGGCGCCGATGCGGCGCAATTCGACGAAGCCGCGCGTCACCATGGCGGCTTGCGCGCTGGCGCCGAGCCTCGCGCCGGTGACGGCGCCGGCGGCAATGGCGAAGACGTTCTTCAGCGCGCCGCCGATCTCGACGCCGACAAGGTCGTCGCTTGAATAGCAGCGCAGGTTCTCGGCCGAGAAGCGGGCGGCAAGGTCGGCTGCCAGCTCCGCCTCGCGGGCGGCGACTACCACGGCCGTCGGCAGGCCACGGGCGACATCGGTGGCGAAGCTCGGGCCGGACAGGGCGGCAACCGGATTCCCAGGCAAAGCCTGCTCGACGATCGCCGACAGCAGCGCGCCGGTGTCGCGCTCGATGCCCTTGGCGCAGAGAACCAGCGGGACACCCGATTGCACATAGTCGCTGGCGGCCGTCAGCATGCCGCGCAACGACTGCGCTGGCGTCACCGCGAGCACGCAGTCGGCGCCGTCGAGCGCAGCCTCGATATCGGTTGTCGCCACGATGCCGGGCTGCAGAGCGATGCCCGGCAGATAGCGCGGGTTCTCGCCGCGATCGATCGCGGCGACGGTTTCCGGATCGCGCGCATAGAGGCGGACGAAATGACCGGCGCGCAGCATGGCCAACGCCAGAGCCGTGCCCCAGGCACCGCCGCCTAGCACGGCGACGCGCCAGCCGCTCGGCGCCTCGTGGCCGCTGGTGACCACCTCGGTCATGCCTTGGCTCCGCGTCGGCCGGAGCCGACCATCGGGGCGGAGACGCTGTCCAGCGGCCAGCGCGAGCGCGGCACGAAATCGGCGGCATTCTCCAGCGCCATCCCGGCGCGCAGGCGCTCGATACCGGCCCAGGCGATCATCGCCGCATTGTCGGTGCAGAGTTTTTGCGGCGGCGCTATGAAGTCGAAGCCGGCTTCGGCGCAGAGCGTTTCCAGCGTCGCCTTGATGGTGCGGTTGGCGGCGACCCCGCCGGCGACGACCAGCGCCGGCTTCGCCTTATCAGGGAATTCCTGGCGGAAGCGGGAGAGCGCGCGCGAAACGCGGTCGCTCAGCGCATCCGCCACCGCCGCCTGGAACGAGGCGCAGATGTCGGCGACATCCCGGTCACTCAAGGGGGCAATGGCGGTCGCGGCCTGGCGCACGGCAGTCTTCAGGCCGGAGAAGGAGAAATCAGGCTGTGCCGCGCCCTTCATCGGGCGAGGAAAGGCAAAACGGCTCGCATCGCCCGACGCCGCCGCCTTCTCGACGTTGGGACCGCCGGGATAGGGCAGGCCGAGCATCTTGGCCGTCTTGTCGAAGGCTTCGCCGAGCGCGTCGTCGATGGTCGTCGCCCAGCGCTGGTAGTCGCCGACGCCGCGCACGGCGACGATCTGGGTGTGGCCGCCGGACACCAGGAGCAGCAGGTAGGGAAAGTCAAGCCCGTCGGTCAGGCGCGCCGTCAGCGCATGGCCTTCGAGATGGTTGATGGCGAGCAACGGCTTGTCGGCGGCGGCGGCAATCGCCTTCGCCGTCATCAGCCCGACGATCAGCCCGCCGACAAGGCCGGGACCCGCGGTCGCGGCGATCGCGTCGACCTCGCCCAGCGCCACGCCCGAATCGGCAAGGGCCGCCTCGACGATGCCGTCGAGCGCCTCGACATGGGCGCGCGCAGCGATTTCCGGCACGACGCCGCCGAACACGGAATGCTCCTCGATCTGGCTGAGCACGATGTTGGACAGGATTTCGGGCGCGGCGCGGCCATCCAGCGCCACCACGCTGGCAGCGGTCTCGTCGCAACTCGTCTCAATGCCCAGAACGCGGATCAATTGGTCGCTGTCCTCGAAGATTGTGTCGCCGGAGGTCTGTCGATATTCAGGTGATGCCGGCCTGCAAATGGCGGGTTCCTGCGCTTCCGGTGCTCACGTACTTCAAGTACGCTCCGCTCCGGTTCTCGGAACCCACCATTTTCGACCCGGCCTGACCTGAATCTCGGCAGACCTCAGCTTGCCGGGGGTTATCACGGACCGCGCGCCATGCAAACAACCTTGAAAATCGGAACACGCGGCAGCCCGCTGGCGCTTGCCCAGGCGCATGAGACGCGGACGCGGCTGATGGCGGCGCACGGCCTGCCGGAAGAGGCGTTCGAGATCGCCGTCATCTCGACCAGCGGCGACCGCATCCAAGACCGGCCGCTGTCGGAAGCCGGAGGCAAGGGCCTGTTCACCAAGGAGATCGAGGAGGCGATGCTCGCGGGCAGGATCGACATCGCCGTGCATTCCTCGAAGGACATGCCGACGGTTTTGCCGGAGGGGCTCGAACTCTGCGCCTTCCTGCCGCGCGAGGACGCGCGCGACGCCTTCATCGGCAGAGCGGCGAAAACGATCGCCGAATTGCCCCGGGGCGCCAGGGTCGGGTCGTCCTCGCTCCGGCGCCAGGCGCTGATCCGGCGCATGCGGCCGGATCTCGAGGTGGTGATGTTCCGCGGCAATGTGCAGACCAGGCTGCGCAAGCTGGACGAGGGCGTCGCCAACGGCACAATCCTCGCCTATGCCGGGTTGAAACGGCTCGGGCTGGAGCATGTCGTCACCGACCTGATGTCGCTCGAAAAATTTCCGCCGGCGCCAGGGCAAGGCGCGATCTGCATAGAAAGCCGCATCGGCGATGCCGAGGTCGAGAGGATGCTGGCGGCGATCCATGACGCGCCGACGGGCCAGGCGCTGGCCTGCGAGCGCGCTTTCCTGGCGGCGCTCGACGGTTCCTGCCGCACGCCGATCGCCGGCCATGCGACGATTTCGGGCGACAAGCTCTCCTT
>NZ_RZOI01000541.1:0-4281 GCF_004022645.1 Mesorhizobium sp. M4A.F.Ca.ET.020.02.1.1
TCGAATGGCAGCACAAGATCCCCTCGCCCTACCCTTATCGCAACCCGGTAGGCGAGGACGGCAACGCGATCACCGCGGCATCGCTCGCCGCGCTGAAGGCCAAGATCGAGGAGATCGGACCGGAGCGGGTTGCCGCCTTCTATGCCGAGCCGATCCAGGGCTCGGGCGGCGTCATCGTCCCACCGAAGGGCTGGATCAAGGCGATACGCGAGCTCTGCCGGCAGTACGGCATCCTGTTCATCGCTGACGAGGTGATCACCGGCTTCGGCCGCACGGGGCCCCTGTTCGCCTGCACGGACGAGCACATCGTTCCCGATTTCATGACGACCGCGAAGGGGCTGACCTCCGGCTATGTTCCGATGGGCGC
This sequence comes from Mesorhizobium sp. M4A.F.Ca.ET.020.02.1.1, assembly GCF_004022645.1. NCBI lineage: Bacteria > Pseudomonadati > Pseudomonadota > Alphaproteobacteria > Hyphomicrobiales > Phyllobacteriaceae > Mesorhizobium > Mesorhizobium sp. M4A.F.Ca.ET.020.02.1.1. The sequence continues at coordinate 368 of NZ_RZOI01000541.1, forward strand.
CGTCTTCATGGCCGATCATGTCTACGACGTCATCGCCGACGGCGCGGGCGCCGCTGCGGTCGGCCACGGCTACACCTATTCGGCCCATCCCGTCAGCGCCGCCGTCGCGCTCGAGGTGTTGAAGCTCTATGAAGACGGCCTTCTGGAGAACGGCATCAAGGCCGGTGCCCGCCTGATGATAGGATTGGCAAGCCTGCGCGACCACCCGCTCGTCGGTGATGTGCGCGGTCGCGGCATGCTGGCCGCGATCGAGCTGGTGGTCGACAAGACGAAGAAAACACCGCTTCCGGCGTCGGCCATACCGGCGCGGCGCGTCTTCGACAGGGCGTGGGACAACGGTCTCATCATCCGCGCCTTTGCCAACGGTGTCCTCGGCTATGCGCCGCCGCTCTGCTGCACCGACGGCGACGTCGACGCTATCATCGAGCGCACGCGCCTCACGCTCGACCAGACGCTGGACGATCCCGACGTCCGTCAGGCCCTGGCATGACGGGCGACGAATTTTTCGTATCTCGAAATATCGCCGGGGCAGACGATTTCGCAATTTTGTGCCGCCCCCTCACGCCTTTTCGGCGAATCCAGCGCGGGGGAAGTGCCAGACTGCCTATAAGACAAGGCCAGAAAGCGCGGATTTATGGGCTTTCGAAAAAGGCCAACGCCCAGGACAGCACGGAATTTTGTTCTGTTCAGCACCATGCAATCCGCTATCGCGCAGAGGAGAGCTAGTTTCTTGGCCAGGGCTTTCAGCGAATTCAAGTACATGACCTTCGATGTCGTCGGCACGCTGATCGACTTCGAAGGCGGCATCACGACTTGCCTGGCCGGGATTGCCGCCGAGACTGGCGTCTCCATCGATGGCGAAGCCGCGCTGGCCCTTTACCGGCAGGCCCGCTACATGCCCGATGCCGGCCTGTTTCCCGACGATCTGGTGCGTGTGTACATGGTCATCGCGCCGCAGCTCGGCCTGCCGGCAGACGAGAAATTCGGCGTCCGCCTGCGCGATTCCGCCGGCGTCTGGAAAGGTTTCCCCGACAGCGCGGCGGCGCTGGCGGACCTCGCGAAATCGCACAAGCTGATTGCCATGACCAATGCCCGACGCTGGGCCCTCGACCATTTCGAGAAGCAGCTCGGATCGCCCTTCTTCGCCACCTTCACCGCCGACGATACCGGAACGGAGAAACCGGATCCGGCGTTCTTCCAGAAGGTCTTCGATTTCGTCGCCTCAAGGGGCGACAGCAAGGACGACATCCTGCACGTCGCGCAAAGCCAGCATCACGACATGGGCATATCCCGGGCACTTGGCCTGACCAATTGCTGGATCGAACGCCGGCATGCCCAGAGGGGCTATGGCGGCACGATCGAGCCCGAGCGCTTCACCGTGCCGGACTACCACTTCACCTCGATGGCCTCCCTTGCGGCGGCCGTTCGGGAAAGCCTGAAGGAACGAACCTGAGCCCAAGCCCGGAAAGCCGCGACAAGACGAGCATGCCGACCGAACAACAGAAAGGGGAATGACATGACCGACAAGATCACGAACTGGACCAGCGCAGACGACGCCATGGTCGAGAACGCCATCCGGCGGGGCGCGAGCCGCCGCGAACTCCTCAAGATGCTGTTGGCCGGTGGCGCCGCGGTCGCCGCGGGCAGCCTGGTGCTCGGCCGCGCCAGCCAGGCCGTCGCCGCCGAGCCGGTTTCCGGCGGAAGCTTCAAGGCGGCCGGCTGGTCGTCCTCGACCGCCGACACGCTCGATCCGGCAAAGGCGTCGCTCTCCACCGACTATGTCCGCTGCTGCTCGCTCTACAACCGCCTGACTTTCCTCGACAAGGATGGCGTCACGCAGATGGAGCTGGCCGAGAGCTTCGACAGCAAGGACGCCAAGACCTGGACCGTGAAGCTGCGCAAGGGTGTCACCTTCCACGACGGCAAGGACCTCACGGCCGACGACGTCGTCTACTCGCTGAAGCGCCATCTCGACAAAGCGGTCGGCTCCAAGGTGGCCAAGATCGCCGCGCAGATGACCGGCTTCAAGGCGGTCGACAAGTCGACCGTCGAAATCACGCTCGCCGACCCGAATGCCGACCTGCCGACCATCCTGGCGCTGCACCATTTCATGATCGTGGCGGACGGCACCACCGACTTCTCCAAGGGCAATGGCACCGGCGCTTTCGTGCTGCAGACGTTCGAACCCGGCGTGCGTTCGGTCGTCACCAAGAACAAGAACTACTGGAAATCGGGCAAGCCCTATCTGGACTCGTTCGAGTTCATCGCCATCACCGACGACAGCGCCCGCGTCAACGCCCTGCTTTCCGGCGACATCAATTTTGCCGCAGCGATCAATCCGCGCTCAATGAAGCTCCTGGAGAGCCAGCAGGGCTTCGAACTGTCGAAGACGACCGCGGGCAACTACACGGACCTCAACATCCGGCTCGACATGGATCCGGGCAGCAAGGCCGACTTCGTGGCCGGCATGAAGTACCTCGTCAACCGCGAGCAGATCGTCAAATCGGCATTGCGCGGTCTTGGTGAGGTCGGCAATGATCAACCTGTCTCGCCGGCGAACATCTTCCACAACGCCGACCTCAAGCCGAAGGCATTCGACCCGGACAAGGCGAAGTTCCACTTCCAGAAGTCAGGCCTGCTCGGCCAGTCCATCCCGGTGATCGCGTCCGACGCCGCGACCTCGTCGATCGACATGGCGGTGATCATCCAGGCCGCCGGAGCGGATATCGGCATGAAGCTCGACGTCCAGCGCGTCCCGTCCGACGGCTACTGGGACAATTACTGGCTCAAGGCGCCGGTCCATTTCGGCAACATCAATCCGCGCCCGACGCCGGATATCCTGTTCTCGCTCCTCTACGCTTCCAGCGCTCCCTGGAACGAGAGCCAGTACAAGTCCGAGAAGTTCGACAAGCTGCTCGTCGAGGCGCGCGGCTCGCTCGACCAGGCCAAGCGCAAGGAAATCTACAACCAGATGCAGGTCATGGTCTCCGAGGAGGCCGGCACCATCATCCCGGCCTATATCTCCAACGTCGATGCCCTCTCCAGCAAGGTGAAGGGTTTGGAGGCGAACCCGCTCGGTGGCATGATGGGCTACGCAATGGCGGAATATCTCTGGCTCGAAGCCTGAGAGGCGACTGCCGGGGGCCGGTCAGCCGGTCCCCCGGCACTGCATTGCGCAAGATGGTTGGCCGAACGCACCGCAGGGAGCGCTTTCAATGACGTCTGGGGTTCTCAACCTCGTGCTGAAGCGGCTAGGGATCGCGGCCATCACGCTATTGATCGTGCTGTTCGCCGTGTTCTTCGCCACCAGCATGCTGTCTGGCGACACCGCGTCGATCCTGCTCGGCCAGGCGGCGACTCCCGAGGCGGTCGCCGGCCTGCGCGAGGCCATGCATCTCAACGACCCGGCGATCCTGCGCTTCCTGCGCTGGCTTGTCGGCCTGCTCCACGGCGACCTCGGCACCTCCTATGCCAACGAGATGCCGGTTGCGGCTCTGATCGGCGGGCGCCTGGTCAACACCATGAAGCTCGCCGGCATCACCGCGCTGCTCTCGGTGCCGCTGGCTCTGACGCTCGGCATCACCGCCGCGATGTTGCGCGGCTCCGTCTACGACCGCACCGTCACCGTGCTTTCGATCGGCGTCATCTCCGTGCCGGAGTTCATGGTCGCGACGCTGGCGGTCTTGCTCTTCGCCGTTTATCTCAGATGGCTGCCGGCGCTGTCGTCGGTCAACGAGGCGCATTCGCTGACCGATCTCGTGCGCATCTATGCAATGCCGGTGATCACGCTCACCTTCGTCATCTCCGCCCAGATGATCCGCATGACGCGCGCCGCGGTAATCGAAACGCTGTCCACGCCTTATGTCGAGATGGCTCTCCTCAAAGGCGCCTCGCGCAGCCGCATGGTGCTGAGA
>NZ_RZOI01000542.1:0-4272 GCF_004022645.1 Mesorhizobium sp. M4A.F.Ca.ET.020.02.1.1
CATCTCCGCTGTCGAGCGCGCTGGCCTGTCGACCCTGGTCGAGGGCCAGAAGATCAACTTCGAGATCGAGCAGGACCGCCGCACCGGCAAGTCCGCTGCTGGGTCTCTGAGCAAGGCAGCCTGATTTAGCAACAGCGCGCGCCGGACGAAGGTTCGGGGCGCGCGGCAAGTCACGGATGTACTGACGGTCGCGCGAGAAGCGCGCCGGAGTGGAAAGACCCGACAAGCTGGAACAGCAGATAGCTGCCAGCCCGGTCAGACGCTCCCGATCAGGCTACCGGAATGGGAAGGCGGGATTTATCCCGCCTTTTTATTTGCCTGCGGTTCAGACATTGGCGAAACCGCCGAAGCTGCCTTCTTCTCCCCGTTCACGGGGAGAAGTGCCCGGCAGGGCGATGAGGGGCGGCGCGACGCTGCGGAATTGGCTTCCTTGGCGGAGCCGCGAAGCGGCGACGGCGTGAGGACAAGACTAAGGCAGCCACTCGATCGGCACATGCCCGGGATCCGCCTCCACGCGGCCGAGCCAGGCGGCCACCGCCGGATAGGCGTCGAGCTGGAAGCCGCCCTTCTCGGCGGTATGCGTGTAGGCATACAGCGCGATGTCGGCGACGCTGTATGCATCGCCGGCGAAGAAGGCATTGGCTTCCAGATGCCTGTTCATCACGCCGAGCGCCTTGTTGCCGCGCTCCAGCGTCGATGCCAGCCGTTCCGGCGTCGCGTCCCTGGCGCGCTCGGGAAAGGTGAGCAGCGCCTTGCGCACGGCGATGTAGGGCTCGTGGCTGTACTGCTCGAAGAACAGCCACTGATAGGCGAGCGCCCGCTGGTACCGGTCGGCCGGCAGGAAGCGCGTGCCCTCGGCGAGATAGAGCAGGATGGCGTTGGATTCGGCGATCCGTCTGCCGTCGTCGAGTTCCAGCAGCGGCACCATGGCGTTGGGATTCTTGGCGACGAAATCGGCCTTGCGGGTGTCGCCGGTATGCGAGCTCACCTCGTCATTGGTGAAGGCAATGCCGAGCTTGGCCATCAACAGGCGCGGCTTGTAGCAATTGCCGCTGTCGATCATGCTGTAGAGTATCATCAGGTCTCCTTCCGGCTCGCGCCAATATCGCGCGGCGGAAGCCGCCTCATCCAGTGATTTGTTTTGGCCTGAACATCAGCGCCGCTGATGCAACGGCACCACCTTGCTGTCCATGCCGAGCAGTGCCTCGGTGGAGAGTGGCTCCTCGTTGAAGATCGTGCCCGCCAGCGCCGGGCGGGCGAGATGGTAGCCCTGCACAAGGTCGACGCCGCCATCGAGCGCGACGCGAAGATGCACGGCCTGCTCGATCCCTTCAACCAGCACCTTGGCGCCCCGATCATGCAGCATCGAGACCAGCGGCCGGAAGAAGCGCTCGGCGGCGGCATGCCGGCAGAACTCGGCAAACCAGGCGCCGTCGATCTTGACGATGTCGGGCGCAAGCAGCGCGATGCGCTCCTCAGTCGAATGTCCGGTGCCGAAATCGTCGATGGCGATACGAATGCCGTCGCGCCGCATCTCGCGAACGAGGCTGATCAGAACCTTGTCGTTGGCCGCCTGCTCGGTGATCTCGCAGACCAGCATGCCTGGATAGAGATCCAGTTCGCCGAGATGCCTGGTCATCAGCCGCATCTCGGCCAGCGCCCGCCCGAGATGGTCGTTGATCAGCGGATTGTAGTTGAAGAACAGGTCGAGCCCCTCGACGCCGATGTTGCGGAAGTTCCTCAGATGCAGCATCCGGCACATCGTCTCGACGAACAGGCGGTCCGCGGCAGGCAGGCTGCCGAAGAACACCGGCGGCGCGACCGGCCTCGCGTCGCGCTGCGCCTCGATCAACGCCTCGACGGCGACCGGCGCCAACGAGCGGCCGCGCGGCGCGAAGATCGGTTGATAGGCGCTCTTCAGCCGGAAGTCGCCATAGACGCCGTACTCGATGCCGATCTCGTCGGCAAAGATCGCCTCGGCGGCATTGCGCCGCCTGTCCGGCCAAACGCTCACGAGGCGTTCCTGCGCCCGAACACCCGCGCCGGGCGCGTCGTCGGCGCCGCGCCCGAACTGACCGGCGCATCGCCGATGCCCGTCGCTGCCGCGGACGCCTCAACGCCCTTGCCGAAGACGCGAAAGCTGGTCGGCGCCAGTTCCGGCCGCGCCAGCACGAAGCCTTGCACCATCGAGGTTCCCGATTTCTCGGCAAGCTCGAGCTGCCAGCCTTCCTCGAGGCCCTCGAACACGGTGCGAATGCCTTGCTGCTCGAAGCTCTTCACCATGGTGGTCAACAGGGCAAAGCCGGCGCCGGACTCCATCAGTTGCGTGATCCAGTGCGCATCGAACTTGACGATGTCGGGCTTGAGCTCCTTGATCCGGTTGATGTCGGATTCGTCGGCGCCGTAGTCGTCGACAGCGATGCGGAAGCCGTTGGCTCTCAGCGCCTCGACGAAGCTGTAGAGCGTTTCCTGCGAGGCCGATTTCTGTTCGGTCACCTCGCAAACCATCCTGCGCGGGTCGATGCCGGCCTCGTGCAGCACCAGCCGCATGTCGCGCAGCGCGTTGTCTGCGATGGCGCGGTCGGTGAACACAGACGGGTCGAAGTTGACGAAGATCGACGCCTCTTCCGGCAGGCAGGCGCCGGCGTTGAGCAGGTGTAGCGTCCGCGTCAGCGCCTCGATGTGCAGGCGGTCGCCCGCCGGGCAGGTGTTGAAGAAACTCATCGGCGACTGCGGCTCGCCGTCACGAAACGGCCGGATCAGCCCCTCGAATGCGACGATCGACAGCTTGCCTTCCCTGAAGGCGAAGATCGGCTGGAATGCGCTCTGCAGCGTATAGACGCCCCAGACACCACTGGAGGTGCCGTCATCACGACGGATGATGTGGGCGAGCCCGATACTACGCGACAAGGGATCCTCGCTCGGCAAGACTTGGCGGAAATGGCTTGCGATCCTGCCAACAGGGGTTTTAGCGGCCGTTGATGAATTTATTGTTGCCGAGCGATGCCGGTCACGGCTGCTTGACCCCTGGCTCATTCGACAATGCTTGCGCTTGGCCGGATGATGCGACATGAGAGGCCCGCGGCCGCTCCTGGCCCGCCGACCCTTGGAGATATCAGGTCATGGCCTTTCTTGCCGACGCCCTTTCCCGCGTGAAGCCTTCCGCGACCATCGCGGTGACGCAGAAGGCGCGCGAGCTGAAAAACGCCGGCCGTGACATCATCGGCCTTGGCGCCGGCGAGCCGGACTTTGATACGCCCGACAACATCAAGAACGCGGCGATCGACGCGATCCGTCGTGGCGAGACCAAGTATCCGCCAGTGTCAGGCATCACGCAGCTGCGTGAGGCGATCGCGAAAAAATTCAAGCGCGAGAACAATCTCGACTACCGGCCGGAGCAGACCATCGTCGGCACCGGCGGCAAGCAGATCCTGTTCAACGCCTTCATGGCGACGCTGAACCCCGGCGACGAGGTGATCATCCCGCGCCCCTACTGGGTGAGCTATCCCGAGATGGTGGCGATCTGCGGCGGCACATCGGTGTTTACAGACACATCGATCGACAACGGCTTCAAGCTGACGGCGGAAGTGCTTGAAAAGGCGATCACGCCGCGCACCAAATGGCTATTGATGAACTCGCCGTCCAACCCGTCGGGCGCCGCCTACACGGAAGCCGAGCTTCGATCTTTGGCCGACGTGCTGCTCAAGCACCCGCATGTCTGGACACTGACCGACGACATGTATGAGCACCTCACCTACGGCGATTTCGTCTTCAGGACGATCGCAGAAGTCGAGCCGAAACTCTACGAGCGCACCCTGACCATGAACGGCGTGTCGAAGGCCTATGCCATGACCGGTTGGCGCATCGGCTACGCCGCCGGCCCGGTGCGGCTGATCAAGGCCATGGACATGATCCAGGGCCAGCAGACCTCCGGCGCCTGCACCATCGCGCAATGGGCCTCGGTCGAGGCGCTGAACGGCCCGCAGGACTTCATCGCCAAGAACAAGGCGATCTTCCAGGGGCGCCGCGACCTTGTCGTGTCGATGCTCAACCAGGCGCGCGGCATCTCCTGCCCCTCGCCGGAGGGCGCTTTCTACGTCTACCCGTCCTGCGCCGGGCTGATCGGCAGGGAGACGAAGACCGGCAAGGTGATCGATAGTGACGAGACCTTCTGCGCGGAGTTGCTCGAGGCCGAGGGTGTGGCGGTGGTGTTCGGCTCCGCCTTCGGCCTTTGCCCGAACTTCCGCATCTCCTACGCCACGTCGGAGACGC
>NZ_RZOI01000543.1:0-4250 GCF_004022645.1 Mesorhizobium sp. M4A.F.Ca.ET.020.02.1.1
GAGCCCATCTTGTCGTTGACCACGGACAGGAAATTGTTGAAGCCGATGACCACCGCCATCGCCGTCGTCAGCCGCACCAGCCAGCGCGCCGGCCCGGTTTCGACCGGAATCAGGCGCCAGTTGGGCAGGCGCGGCTCAAGCGCGGCATTGGTCAGCCGGTTGACGCAGAACACCACCGCGATGACGGCGAGCAGCGCATTGAGGAAGACGCCGATATCGCCGCGCAGCACGTTGTAATAATTGAAGAAGAACACGGTCGAGGCGAGGAACACCGAGAGCGCCGCGGACGGCAGCAGCGTTGACCAGAACGCCACGGAAAGCCGGCTGAGATAGGACGGCGCCTCGATGGACGGGTCGGGTTCGAAGATGCGCCCGAACAGGCGCCGGCCGCCGACCAGCAGCACCGCCGCCAGTCCCAGCGCCATCAGGGCCGCTGCGAGCACGGCCTGGAGTTTGAATTTGAAGGCGAAAATCAGCCAGGACGAGACGGCTTTGTAAAGGCCGGTGAATTGATCGTGCGCATCGGAAAAGGCCTGGGGACTGAGCGCGTCCGTCAGTTCATAGCGCTTGGCGAGGAAATTGCGGAAAAGGTCGCTGCGCATGACGCCGATCTTGTCGATCAGCCCGTTGATGCGGATCGACAGGTTTTGCGCGCTGGCGATGACGGCGTTGATCTCGGCTTTTTCGGCGGCAAGCGCTCCGCGCTCGTTGGTAACGATCGCCGGCTCCTGCGGCTGCCCCTGCGCCGGCGGCGGGCCAAGCACCTCGATCCGGTTGTTGATGTCGGCAAGGCGCGAGCGGAAGGCCAGTGCGCTGTTCAATGCCGCCCGCGACAGATCCTCGAGTTGCAGGCGGACGTCGACAAGCGCTGCGTCATCCTCGGCGTCGTCGGCGACCTTCTTTTCGAGACCATCGGTCTTGGCCGCCAGGTCCTGGACGACCTTCTGCTGGTCGACGATCAGTTGCGCGGAACCCTGGCCGATGGCCTGCGCCATCGCATCGAACGAAGGCTGCGCCGAAACGGCGAGCATCAGAACCAGGATCAGGCGAAGTAACCGGAAGAACATGACCTTGATGGCGACTCGCTGCCGAAAAGACTTCGTAATTTCGTTCTTGATAAAGACCGCCATACCCCGCGGCAAGCCGTCCCCGATCAGGCAAGTGCAAGCCGTCTCCGGTCAGGCAAGTGGAAGTCGGCCTGTCGAAAAGCGATGGCGCAATCTTGGCTTTGCGCCCGCTGCCTGCTCTATAGTCTGCCGCATCGCACCAACCGGACGACATGAAACATGGCGGAATATTCGGCCTTTTCGCTCCTCAAGAACGCGCTCAGCGGAAACAAGGACTGGAAGCCGGCCTGGCGCAAGCCGGACCCAAAGGCATCCTATGACGTGATCGTCATCGGCGGCGGTGGGCACGGCCTGTCGACCGCCTACTACCTCGCCAAGGAGCACGGCATCACCAACGTCGCGGTGCTGGAGAAGGGCTGGCTGGGCTCAGGCAATGTCGGCCGCAACACCACCGCAGTGCGCTCGAACTACCTTTTGCCTTCCAACACCCGCTTCTACGAGCATTCGATGAAGCTTTGGGAGAACCTCTCGCACGACCTCAACTACAATGTCATGTTCTCGCAGCGCGGCTGTCTGAACCTGGCGCATACGCCCGCCCAGTTCGACGACTATGCCAGGCGCGGCAACGCCATGCGCCATCTCGGCGTCGATGCCGAGCTGATGACCGTCGACCAGATCAAGCGGCTCGTGCCGGCGCTCGACGTCTCCGGCTCGGCGCGGTTCCCTGTCATCCGCGGCCTGATGCAGCGGCGCGCCGGCAGCGCCCGCCACGATGCGGTGGCCTGGGGCTATGCGCGCGGCGCCGACCGGCGCGGCGTCGACATCATCGAGAATTGCGAGGTCACCGGTTTTCTGCGCGACGGCGACCGCATCACCGGCGTTTCGACGACGCGCGGCGAGATCCGCGCCAGGAAGGTGGCGCTCGCCGTTGCCGGCAGCACCGGCCGCGTCATGCAACTGGCCGGCATCGACAAGATGCCGATCGAGAGCCATGTGCTGCAGGCCTTCGTGTCGGAATCGCTGAAGCCGATCATCGACACGATCCTGACCTTCGGCATGGGTCACTTTTACATCTCGCAGTCCGACAAGGGCGGCTTGGTCTATGGCGGCGACCTCGACGGCTACAACAGCTATGCCCAGCGCGGCAGCCTGCCGATCGTCGACGAGGTGATGAGCGAGATGCTGGCGCTGTTCCCCGGCCTGGCGCGCGTGCGCATGCTGCGCTCCTGGGGCGGCCTCTGCGACATGACGATGGACGGCTCGCCGATCATTACCACTGGCCCGCTGCCCGGCATGTATCTCAATTGCGGCTGGTGCTACGGCGGCTTCAAGGCGACACCGGCCTCCGGCTTTTGCTTTGCCTGGACCATCGCCAAGGGCGAGCCGCACGAGCTCAACGCGCCGTTCACGCTCGACCGCTTCTATCGCGGTCTCTTCATCGACGACAAGGGCCAAGGCGCGACGCCTCGGCTGCACTAGGGTTGAAATAAGATGCTTATCACCTGTCCCTATTGTGGCCCACGCGACGTCATCGAGTTTGCCTATCAGGGCGATGGCAACCGCGAGCGTCCGCAACCGGCCTCTCAGGACCTCGACGCCTGGAACGCCTATGTCTACGACCGGCTGAATCCGGCCGGCGACCATAACGAGATCTGGCAGCATGCCGGCGGCTGCCGCGCTCATATCAGGGTCGTGCGCAACACGCTGACACACGAGATTTCCAGCACTGCTTTCGCGCATGGCGGCCACAGATCCGCCACGCGGCACAAGACGGAAGCCAAGTCGTGAGCCCCCGTCGCATCGAGAACGGCGGCCGCGTCGACCGGCTGCGCACCATCCGCTTCACCTTCGACGGCGTGACCTATACCGGCCATGCCGGCGACACGCTGGCCTCGGCGCTGCTCGCCAATGGCGTGACGCTGTTCGGCCGCTCGTTCAAGTACCACCGCCCGCGCGGCGTGCTCACGGCCGGTGTCGAGGAGCCGAACGCGCTGGTAACAGTGCTGCGCGGCGAGGTGCGCGAACCGAACATCGCCGCGACCATGGTCGAGATCTATGACGGGCTCACCGCCGTCAGCCAGAACCGCTTCCCGTCGCTTGCCTGGGACGTCAGTGCGGCCAACCAGCTCGGCGGCAAGCCCCTGTCGGCCGGCTTCTACTACAAGACCTTCATGGGGCCGGTGATCGGCCCGCTCAAAGGCACCCGCTTCTGGATGTTCTGCGAGCATTTTATCCGCCGCGCCGCCGGTCTCGGCAGAGCCGGCACCGCCGCCGACACTTCGCGCTATGAGCGCATGAACGCCTTCTGCGACGTGCTGGTGGTCGGCTCCGGTCCGGCCGGGCTGATGGCCGCCAAGGCTGCCGCCGAACAGGGCGCGCGCGTCATCCTCACCGAGCTGGAGCCGCGCTTCGGCGGCTCGGCCAACTGGTCCGGCGAGACGATCGACGGCATGCCGGCGGACGACTGGGCGGCGCGCGTTGCCGGCCAACTCGAAGGCAACGACAATGTGCGGCTTTTGCCGCGCACCACGGTCTGGGGCTACTATGACGGCAACACGCTTGCCGCGCTGGAGCGTGTCAGCGACCACAAGGAGAGCCTGGCCAAGGGCGAGCCGCGCCATCGCTACTGGGCGATCCGCGCCAGAACCGTGGTGCTTGCCACCGGCTCCTTCGAACGGCCGCTGGTCTTCCCCGGCAATGACCGGCCGGGCGTCATGCTGGCGCATGCCGCAGAGCGCTACGCCAACGAATATGGCGTCCTGCCCGGCGAGAGGATTGCCCTGTTCACCAACAATGACAGCGCCTACCGTTCCGCCCTGGCGCTGAGGAAGGCAGGGGCCGCGATCGTCGCAATCGTCGACGTTCGCTCCGGGCTGTCGGACGAAATGCGCCGGCTGGCCACCGAGGCCGAGGCGGAAATGCTCTCCGGTCACGCCGTGGTGGCCACCGAGGGCGGCAAGGCTCTCTCCGGCCTAAAAGTGCAGCGCTTCGACATGCTGAGTGGCGCGCCCACCGGCGACGCGCGCAGCATCCATGCCGACTGCCTGCTGATGTCAGGCGGCTGGTCGCCGACGATCCATCTCGCCAGCCAGGCCGGCGCAAAGGCTGAGTGGAACCCGGCCAGGCAGGCCTTCCTGCCACCGAAGCCGACGCAGCGCTGGATCGGCGCCGGCGCCTTCACCG
>NZ_RZOI01000544.1:0-4249 GCF_004022645.1 Mesorhizobium sp. M4A.F.Ca.ET.020.02.1.1
CGGCCGGGCCGTTCATATGCGCGATCAGGCAGCCCTCGCCGTCGATCAGCATGGTGACCGGCAGACCGAGCGCCAGGCCGCGCGTCTTGACGTCGTTGAACAACGCCAGCGTCGGATCCCGGTAGTAGCCGAGCGTTGCGACGCCGATGTCGCTGAGGAACTTCTTCGGCTTGGTGTCGTCGCCGGTGTCGACATTGACCGCGACGACCTGGAAGCGGTCGCTGCCCATCTCCTTCTGCAGCGCGTCGAGTGCCGGCATCTCGGCGCGGCACGGCGCGCACCATGTCGCCCACAGGTTGAGCAGCAGCGTCCTGCCGGCATGGTCGGCGAGCGTCATCGGCTTGCCGTCCGGACCGTTGAAGGCGAGGCTTTTCAACGACTGCGGCGGATCGGCCGGCAATAGCGCCGCGACCTGGCCTGTCGCCTTCGCTGCGACCTTTTTGGCGCGCTCGGCTTTGGCCGCGCAGGCGGCATCGTCCTTGCCGCTGGTTGCGGCGACATCGGCGGCAGCATTGTTGCCAGAACCGCTCTCGCTGACATATACCGCGACCGCGCCCGCCAGCACGCCTGCCACCAAGGCGGCGAGGATGAGGCGTGGGGCCGGGAATAATTGTTTGCGGTCTGCCATTTTCTTCAAAACTGCTCCGGAGCACGGGTTATAGCTATGAGCGACAAGAAGGCCAGCAACCAGATGTGGGGCGGACGTTTTGCCTCGGGTCCGGCCGCGATCATGGAAGCGATCAACGCGTCGATCTCGTTCGACCGCAAACTCTATGCGCAGGACATAAGAGGTTCGATCGCCCACAGCGAGATGTTGGCTGAAACGGGCATTATTTCGGCGGCCGATCAAGATAAAATCGCTCACGGGCTGAACACGATCCTGAAAGAGATCGAGGCCGGCACATTCGAATTCTCGACCAGGCTGGAAGACATCCACATGAATGTCGAGGCGCGTCTTGCCGACCTCATCGGCCCCGCCGCCGGCCGCCTGCACACCGCCCGTTCGCGCAACGACCAGGTAGCGGTGGATTTGAGGCTCTGGGTCAAGGACGAGTGCTTCCGCGTCGCCGAGGCGCTGAAAGGGCTGATCGCGGCCTTCCTCGAGCGCGCCGAGGAGCATGCGGCGACGGTGATGCCGGGCTTCACCCACATGCAGGCGGCGCAGCCGGTGACCTTCGGCCACCACTGCATGGCCTATGTCGAGATGTTCTCGCGCGACCTGTCGCGCGTCCGCGACGCCATCGAGCGGATGGACGAGAGCCCGCTCGGCGCGGCGGCCCTTGCCGGCACCAGCTTCGCCATCGACCGCCACCAGACGGCGAAGGCACTCGGCTTCCGCGAGCCGATGCGCAATTCGCTCGACAGCGTTTCCGACCGCGATTTCGCGCTGGAGTTCCTTGCTGTTGCGGCGATCTGCGCCACCCACCTGTCGCGGCTCGCCGAGGAGATCATCATCTGGTCGACGCCACAATTCGGCTTCGTCCGGCTGTCGGACTCATTCTCCACCGGCTCCTCGATCATGCCGCAGAAGAAGAACCCCGACGCCGCCGAGCTGGTGCGCGGCAAGACCGGGCGCGTCAACGGCCATCTCGTCGGCCTTTTGACGGTGATGAAGGGCATGCCACTGACCTATGGCAAGGACATGCAGGAAGACAAGGAATCGGTCTTCGACGCCGCCGAGACGCTCGACCTGATGCTGGCGGCGATGACCGGCATGGTGCGCGACATGACCGTCAATGCCGCCGCCATGAAGAAGGCCGCCGGCTCGGGCCACGCGACCGCGACCGATCTTGCTGATTGGCTGGTGCGCACGCTCGGCCTGCCCTTCCGCGAGGCGCATCACGTCACCGGCCGCGCCGTGGCGCTGGCCGAGGACAAGAAGGTCGGGCTGGAGAAGCTTTCACTCGAGGATCTGCAGTCGATCCATCCCGGTATCACCGAGGGCCTCTTCTCCGTGCTTGCCGTGCAGAACTCGGTGAAGAGCCGCACAAGCTTCGGCGGCACGGCGCCATCGGAGGTGCGCAAGCAGATCCGCTATTGGAAAAAGCGGCTTGCCAAAGCGTGAGCCGGGCGACCGCCCGATTTGCCGGGGTGCAAAGGCCATAAATTTTCGCTAGAAGCAGGCGACGAATTTTCTCCGACGGATGGGATCGATGACCGCAAGCAGGATTTTGGTGACGCTCGCGCTGCTCGCGGCGGTGGCTACCGTCACGGCCTGCGGCCGAAGGACCGGCCTCGACACGCCTTACGAGGCGGCCGTGCAGGCGCGCAAGGATGCCGAGAAGGCGCATCAGCCCGTGCCGCCGGAGCCGGAAAAACCGGTCGAGGACAAGAAGTTCATCCTCGACCCACTGCTCTAGAGTCGGTGAGATCACCGATCTCATCGTGCTTCAACTTCCGGAACCACTCTCGTGAACCATTTCGACTATCGCGACGGCGTGCTGCATGCCGAGGACGTCGCCATACCTGACATCGCGGCACAGGTCGGCACGCCCTTCTACTGCTATTCGACGGCGACGCTGACCAGGCATTTCCGTGTCTTCAAGGAGGCTTTCGCCGGGCTCGACACGCTGGTCTGCTACGCCATGAAGGCGAACTCCAACCAGGCGGTGCTGAAGACCCTGGCGAGGCAAGGCGCCGGCGCCGACGTGGTGTCGGAAGGCGAATTGCGCCGGGCGCTTGCCGCCGGCATCCCGGCCGGCAAGATTCTGTTTTCGGGCGTCGGCAAGACCGCGCGTGAGATGGATTTCGCGCTTTCGGCCGGCATCCTCTGCTTCAACGTCGAATCCGAGCCGGAGCTTGAACTGCTCTCGGCCCGCGCCACTGCGCTCGGAAAGGTCGCGCCGGTCTCGCTGCGCATCAATCCGGACGTCGACGCCAGGACGCACAAGAAGATCTCCACCGGCAAGGCCGAAAACAAGTTCGGCATTGCATGGCAAAGGGCGCGACAAGTCTATGCCCGCGCCGCGGAACTGCCCGGCATCAGGGTCACCGGCATCGACACCCATATCGGCAGCCAGATCACCGAGCTGCAGCCTTTCGACGACGCCTTCGCGCTGCTCGTCGAACTGGTCGGCGCGCTGCGCGCCGACGGCCATTCCATCGAGCATGTCGATCTCGGCGGCGGTCTCGGCATCCCCTACCGCGTCGACAACAGTCCGCCGCCGCTGCCCGACGCCTATGCCGAGATCGTCAGGAAGCACGTCACCAAGCTCGGCCTGAAGGTGATGTTCGAGCCGGGCCGGCTGATCGTCGGCAATGCCGGCATCCTGGTCTCCGAGGTCATCTTCGTGAAGGAAGGCGACGCCAAGAACTTCCTCGTCGTCGACGCCGCCATGAACGACCTGATCCGGCCGACGCTTTACGATGCCTTCCACGACATCCGCCCCGTACTGCAGCAGCCGGCGGCAGCGCCGCGCATGACGGTCGACGTGGTCGGCCAGGTCTGCGAGACCGGCGACTTCCTGGGCCTCGATCGAGACCTGCCGCGGCTGAAGGCCGGCGATCTCATCGCCGTCGCCACTGCCGGCGCCTATGGCGCGGTGCAGGCCGGCACCTACAACACCCGGCTGCTTGTGCCGGAAGTGCTGGTCGACGGCGACCGTTTTCATGTCGTGCGCCCGCGCCAGACCTATGACGAATTGATCGGACTGGATTCGATCCCGGAGTGGCTGAGGTAGACAGGCGGCGCCACGAGTTTCATCCTGGCTGGTGTGCACAACAGCCGGCACGGTTAGGAAGCGAATTATGAGCAACCCCAGCACCATCACCCGCGAACGCATCGCCGCGACGGAGCCGCGCATCCGGCCATACGTCCGCCACACGCCGGTGCTGCGCGTCGACATGGCCGATTTCGGCAAGGCGCCTCTCGCCGTCGGCCTCAAGCTCGAATGCCTGCAGCATTCGGGTTCGTTCAAGGCGCGCGGCGCCTTTACCAACCTGCTGGAGCGTTCAGTGCCCGCGGCCGGCGTGGTCGCCGCGTCTGGCGGCAATCACGGCGCGGCGGTCGCCTATGCCGCCATGCGGCTCGGTCACAAGGCCACCATCTTCGTTCCCGAGGTAAGCCCGCCGGCCAAGCTTGCGCGCATTCGCGGCTATGGCGCCGAACTGGTCGTCGGCGGCGCGCGCTATGCCGAGGCGCTGGCCGCCAGCGAGGACTTTGCCGCAAGCACCGGCGCACTGCAGATCCATGCCTTCAACCAGGAGGAAACGCTGGTCGGGCAAGGCACACTCGGCCTCGAGATCGAGG
>NZ_RZOI01000545.1:0-4244 GCF_004022645.1 Mesorhizobium sp. M4A.F.Ca.ET.020.02.1.1
GACGTAAAGGGGGCCATTACCACGTGACCCTTCAATCAGGACGAGCGCTCTTCTTGCCATTGCTAGTGATCCTCCGATGTGTTTGGTCCGGCGGCCTTCGCTTGAATCCCTCAGACCAGGTGGTTTACGTATCATTGTCAGCGACTTGCGGTCGCAAAGATCCTGTAAAATTTACTTGAAGGATTCGTTGCTACGGCTGAACCTGCTCGGGACCCTTTGCAGAACATGGTGCCGTTGAGCCTAACCCCGCGCTGATGCTGGTGTAGGGCACCGCCGAACGGTCGATGTTCAGAGTCTTGGAGCGGCGCTGGCTCACCCCATGCATCTCGCAGGCATGAACCACGGCTTACGCTTCGCATCGGCGTCACCAATTTTTGCGGCGACATCCTTCAGCATCGCGTTGTCGAGCATCTGCTGGCTCAGGAGCTTCTTCAGCTGGGCGTTCTGATCCGCCAGAGGCTTCAGGGACGGCGCCGGACACGTCCATCCCGTCGAACTTGGCCCGAACCTCTAGAGTGTGATGCTTGCGGCACGCATCCGCCTCTTCGCACCAGCATCCTGCTCCTCTCTGTTCGCGATCGGCACGCAGCCGCCGGCATGATGGTGTCCGTGGGTCTGATCGGTTCAAAAGCTCTTCGGCGTGCTCGGGAACCGGCAACGACAGATCATGCGAACTCGTCCTGAATTCGCCGACCGACTGACATAAGTTGCAGAAAGGGGAGAGCAGGCTTCAAGGATTGGGAATGTCCGCTGCAAAATTCGCCGGCAACCGACCCGCTTCTCAAAAGATGTATTCTCGGTGGTTGGGTGGGTACGCTGTACATCGACGGCCGACTCGAGAATGAGCTTGTAAAAGCGGGGGTTGGCGTCTTCTCTGCACCTGAATATCTTTCGCCTTCTCGCTGTGGCGGAGGCGCGTCAGCGCGAGCAGAATAGAGCAGGCGCAGGAAGAATACGAGGTCCTGTATAAAAGAGCGGTATTTGTGCGCAATCCCTGCTGTTTATAGTGGAAAGCGCTATCCAGCACGTATAAGCTCTCGTCCCGAGGTAGGAGAGAAATCTTCGCGTGGGCCCTACCCATCAGCATACATATGAAGCATATGAAGCCGTAGCTTGCCAAAGACGGAAAAAAATTGAGGGAGGAGAGGGAATGGAACCGACTTTGATCTTGAGCGCGGAGTCCGAAACCCGAGTTGCGGCTGTAAAGCATGCGATGGCCCTAATCTCTTGCTCGTATCGGCTATCCAGCTGCCGTGGCCGAGCGTACAGCGAGCTTCCGTAAGGAGCACGATGCGGTGGTCAAGCCGGGGATGTGGTCCACACGATGTTGGGCCTTACGGCTGGAGGGTGCGAGCGTTGCTGTTGCGCGGCCCTTCGCGTAACGGAGAACGGCTGTGAACAGCTTACTAAGAATCCACGCACGTTGCTGGACGTATTGGCGTGCTGGGCTCGTGATCCTCAACGAACTTCTTAACTGGATTGGCGAGCCGAATGAACGCTCGAGCACATTAAGCATACGCGGCGCCAAAAACATTGATGAAATTGCCGACAGCCAACGCGAGGCGGGATCTCTCACCTGCAGCGTTTTTTTATGCATCCAGCGCCATCTAGATGCATCAAGCGCCATCGAGCGTCCCCAAGTGGTATATCGCGTGCGATCGGTCACTCCCGCAAGCGACCCCTTTTTAGCGTTAGCCGACTGCACGCTCCGCTGTTCGAATTCTAAGAAAGCCTCAAGGGCTTTTAATAATAAATGTTTGCACACTTGGACTTCATCTGCTTCGCTGCTCAGCTTCAACCTGGCCGAGCAGGCAACATGGGTCATAGCTCGAGGGTGTTGTTTGGAAATCACCAACGACTGGGCCGCACCCGCTGAGGAGGTCGATTTTCCGAGGTATCAATTGACGATCGCCAGACGACGTTTCCTGAACGCGGGGATAGCGCGCCGCAGCTTTAGACGGGGACCAGATGCAGTACGATAGAATTGACGCGCGCATATTGGAAATCATGCAGAAGAACAATCGCCTCACATCTGAAGCTATCGGAGATATGGTCGGTCTTTCAGCCACTGCATGTCAGAGACGTCTGAAACGTCTGCGCTCGGAGGGCATCATAGAGGCCGATGTTTCGATAGTATCTGCCAAGGCCGTGGGCAGACCGGTGCAAATGCTCGTACTTGTAAGCTTGGAGCGGGAGCGGGCGGATATCATTGACAGATTCAAGAAGGCTATCAAATCCACAGTTGAGGTGGTCAATGGCTTTTATGTCACAGGTGACGCGGACTTTGTTCTGTATGTTACCGCCTCAAGCATGGAGGACTACGAAGCCTTCACGCGGCGGTTTTTTTACGAAAATTCTGACATCAAGGCCGTCAAGACGATGGTTGTCATGGATAGAGTAAAAGCAGGCTTTGCGGTGCCCGTCGAAATGCCACCGGATGACTGAGCCGTTCAATTGATGTCGGCTCCAACTCGCGTCCCGTTAGCAACTCACCCGCTTGCAAATCCGCTTGCGAAGGCGCAATGGCGTTACTTGACTGCGGCAATGAATTCGGCGGAAAAGTGCCACCAATGTAGCGGGCTTAGCCGCTCCCTCGGAACCACTGGGCAATCCAAATAACCCAGCCTATCTTCGCAGCGCTTCGCTCCACGCGAAACGCGCGGTGAAGTCCTATTCATCGCCTGACCAAATGATCGGACTGAACAGTCGCCGAGAAGTAACCGCTGTTCAGGCCACGGCCTTGAGCGGCATAGGTCTGTAGGCCCAAGGCAGCAGATCGTCGATCTGGCTTTGTGGATGGCCGGCGACGATCCGGGCGATCACGTCAACGAGGTAGGTGTGAGGCTCGACGCCTTTGAGCTTGAATGTGTCTCGATCAGCGAAGCGATCGTTGCCCAGTGCTCGGCGCCGCCGTCGGAGCCGGCGAAGAGTGCATTCTTGCGGTTCAGCGCGAAGACCGATTCATTATGCACCCGCGCAAGCCACGGGATCGATCATCCAGGCCGGAGCGGTAATGACATGACTGGGCGCGACGACGAGATGAATGATCCGGCCGTTGGCGCGCTCTTCGCTGTTCTCGCAGCGAAGCCGACGTCCGAAATACGGGTGCCAACGGTAATGGACCTCGACCTCCTGCCCAACATGGGCAGAATGACCCCGAGATGGCAATGGGACGGACGGCGCGCTCGACAACGTTGGAGTCGATCTCGATCGTACCGTTGTCGAGGAATCGTGTCAGACCTCGCCAGCGCGAGAGCGCGTAGCGGATAGCTTCCGCCAGCTTGGTCTCTGGCTGATAAGGGTGAGTTGCTGTCCAAGCCACGGCTCAAGGGCATTGATGGTAAGCGCCAACCTCACCCCATGTTTCGCGATCCGGTGAAGGCCGCAACACTCTCGTGATGATTCTCGCGGGAGGTTCGTTTGGAGTCTGCATCCAAGTCCAGACACGGAGCGTTTGCAGGCATCGAGGCGATGCCAGCTCGACTTGATGCCAGCCCTGCTGTCCCTCGCCGTCGGTGGTCGGGCGAAGGCACGGATACTGGAAGAGGCGAGACGCCCTGCGCTAATGTCTCGGCGGTTGCCCGCGCGCATGATGTGAGATGTGAGCCCGCAGCACGTGTTTGCATGGCGGCGAAAGGCGATCCGTTCGGGTACCATTGCTATGCTGCCGGAAAGGCAACTGCCGGAAGCGCAGAGCTTCGCCAAGCTGGAGGGGCGCCTGGCGATAATGATCGCGCGGGCGGCCTGGAGATCGTCATTGGGGACGCGACGATCCGCGCGGATCGCGATGTTGCCCCGACCCTTCTGATCGAGACGATCCGGCCGTTGCGGTCAACATGATCCCTGCCGGCGCCAAGGTCTATGTGGCGACGCGGCCGGTCGACTTCAGGAAAGGTTCGGACGGCTGGCGGCGCTGGTGCGCGACACCGGTGCCGATCCGGTCTTATGCGTCGGGCGAGATTATGTGGCGGAGCCGCCCTGCCCCCCCCCTTTCGGCGGCCAAACCCAGCTTGCCTCCGCAACATAATATTCAGTAGGAGTTCAGCAGTTGCAGAACGGAGTCATTTGGTCGGAAACGCACCCGTGATCGCCGCTGACGCCCGCCTTCTAGTGCATGGTCCAGCCCTTTTTGCGCGGGAAGATACGTCCGTGCTTGAGCATGACGGCGCTCACACGCTGCCGGTGGACCCGAAGTGTCTCAACTGCGCCCGCCCGCGCGCGGACGAGATCCCGCATGGCTTCGT
>NZ_RZOI01000546.1:0-4242 GCF_004022645.1 Mesorhizobium sp. M4A.F.Ca.ET.020.02.1.1
CCGCGATGTCGCCCGAATCATGCTGAGGCCGGAACAGGTGCTGTTGAAACGGACCTCGCGTGAAGGCATGTCGGGAACCCCGGACATGCTGTTCGGCGAGGTGACGGAATCCGAATTCGCCGGCTCGATGTGCACGATCGCCGTGCGGCTCCTGAACAGCCCCGACCCGCCGGACGCGGCGGCGATCGGCAACACGCCGCTGATCCTGCGCAAGCCCGGCATCGACGCGCCGGCGCTTGGCGAGATCGTGCGGCTGACCGTCTCCGGCAAAGCGCATGTTTTTGCCTGAGCTTCCAAGCCAAGGCGTGTTGAGATTCAGATCAGGCCGGCACCGCCTGAATATCGACACGCCTTAACGTACCCGCTCGCCCGTCGCCGGCGACCAGAGTGGCCAGGTCTCCAGAAAATCGTGGCTGTGCACGACGACGCGCTGCCCATCGATGTGGATAATCGAATAGGCGGGCGGCGCCTGCTCGACAACTTCGTCGCCCACCAAGTCGAGCACGAAGCGGGCGTGCAATCCGCGCTGCGCGGCAAACGGAATGCCGGCGACTGTGCCGGCTATGTCGCGATGGACATGGCCGAAGAAGATGTAGCGGACATTGCCGTGCCGCGTCAGGACCTCGAGCAGCCGATGCGGCTGTTCGAGCCCGAGCGGATCGAGCAGCTCGAGGCCAAGCTCGATCGGCGGATGATGCAGGAAGATATAGGCCCGGCGGCCCGCCGCCTCGCCGAGCCTGGCATCCAGCCAGGCCAGCCGCCTGTCGCATAATTCGCCGGTGACGCGGCCCTCGGCCAGGCTGTCGAGGAACAGCAGCGATGCTTCCTGCGTGTCGAAGACCGACTGCACGAAGCCATTCTCGTCGGTTGGATTTCCGGCAAAAGCCGCGACCAGGTTGGCGCGCCTGTCGTGATTGCCGGGCAGCAGCCGATATGGGACTGAAAGCCGCGCCAGGGCTGATTGGAGGTCGGCATAGCTCTGCGCCTCGCCGGATTCGGTCAGGTCACCGGTGAAGACGCAAAGTGCCGCATCGCCGTGGCGGGCATTGATATGGTCGATGCAGCGGTCGAGCCGCTCGTGCAGGTCAGCGCCAAAGCGGATCTCGCCGCGCCGGCCGAGATGGACGTCGGTGACCTGGATGACTTTCATTGCGCGACCCTTCTTCGATCGGACAGGGAGTTGCCTTGCCGTCCATCGCAGCCGGCCGAGCGCTTGATCAGAGCGCCGGCACCGGCATCGACGCCTTGAAGACGTCAAGGCGGCTTCCCGTCTCGGACGAGAAGAAGTGCAGGTCGGCCTCGGAGAACTGCAGGCCGACGGCGCTGCCCGGCGCGGGATGGACGGTTTCCGACGTCACTACCGAAAACGCCGCACCGTCGAGATCGACATAGATGACCCGCCCGGCACCGAGCTCTTCGACCAGGTCGACGGTCGCGTCGAGCGCGCCCGGCGTGCCGGGGGCGACGATGCGCACGGCCTCCGGCCGGATGCCCACCGCGATCTTGCTGCCGACCGGCAGGCCCGCGCGCGAGACGTTGAGCTTGCGGCTGCCACCGAGCAGCGACAGGCCATCGAGCGTGACCTCGCCTACCAGCATGTTCATCGCCGGCGCGCCGACGAAGGTGGCGACGAAGCGGCTCGCCGGGCGGCTGTAGACTTCCGCCGGCGTGCCGACCTGTTCGACACGGCCGCCATTCATCACCACCAGCCGGTCTGCCAGCGTCATCGCCTCGACCTGGTCATGGGTGACGAAGACCGAGGTGGCGCTCAGCCGCCGGTGCAGCTTGCGGATTTCCGAGCGCATCTGCACGCGCAGCTTGGCGTCGAGATTGGAGAGCGGTTCGTCGAAGAGGAAAACCTTCGGCTCGCGAATCATGGCGCGGCCCATGGCGACGCGCTGGCGCTGGCCGCCGGACAAGGCCATCGGCTTCCGGTCGAGCAAGTGCTCCAGTTCCAGGATGCGCGCGACCGCCTGGATGCGCTGAGCGCGTTCGGCGGCTGGAACGCCCGCCACCTTCAGCGAATAGCCGATGTTCTGCGAAACGCTCATATGCGGATAGAGCGCGTAGTTCTGGAACACCATGGCGCAGCCGCGCTCGCGCGGCTCGAGCTTGTTGACCACCTTGCCGTCGATGGCGATCGTGCCGCCTGATATCTCCTCCAACCCGGCGATCATCCGAAGCAGCGTGGACTTGCCGCAGCCCGACGGCCCGAGGATGACGACGAATTCGCCCGACGCGATGTCGAGGTGGACGCCGTGCACGACCTGCATCTTGGCGTAGCTTTTGTAGACGTCGCGAATGGTGATCGAGGCCATCGGCTGGTCCCTACTTTTCTGTGGCGATGAGGCCGCGCACGAACCAGCGCTGCATGGCCACGACGACGACGAGCGGCGGCAGCATGACGATCAGCGTGCCGGCCATGGCGATGTTCCATTCGGGAATGCCGCCGACATTGGGGATGAGTTGCTTGAGCTCGGTCACCGCCGTGGCGTGGCTGGCATCGGTGGTGATGAGCAACGGCCACAGATACTGGTTCCACGCCCACAGGAACATGATTGTGCCGAGCGCCGCCATGTTGTTGCGCGACGAGGGCAGCAGGATGTCGATGAAGAAGCGCAAGGCTCCTGCACCATCCATGCGCGCGGCCTCGGTCAGTTCGTCCGGCACAGTCAGGAAGAACTGCCGGTAGAGGAACGTGCCGGTGGCGGTGGCGATCAGCGGCATGATAAGGCCGGTATAGGAATTGAGCAGCCCGAGGCTGAGTGCGACCTGCACCCCCGAGACCTTCTCGATCAGCCAGCTCAGGCCAGTCACGTCGAGGATCGCCTGATATGGCGACATGACGTTGGCGACGACCGCGTAGGTCGGCACGATGCGCACTTCCAGCGGCAGCATCAGCGTGACGAATATTAGCCAGAAGATCAGCATGCGGCCGGGATAACGGAAGTAGACGATCGAGAAGGCGGTGAGCGCCGAGATGATGACTTTGCCGGCCGCCACGCCTGCGGCCATGATAAAGCTGTTGAACAGCTTCGGCCCGAGATCGGCCGTCGTCCACGCTGCCTTGATGTTGACCCAGAAGTCGCTGCCCGGCAGCAGCGACATCGGCACGTCGTTGACATCCTTCAGATTATGCGAGGCCGCGATCGCGACGATGATGAACGGCGCCACGCAAAATGCGAAGCCGACGAACAGGATTAGATGGGTGAACAAGTTGAGGATCGGGGTGCGCTCGACCATGCCCGCCTCACTTGTAATGCACACGCCGCTCGATGAAGCGGAACTGGAAGATGGTGAGCACGATGATAAGCAGCATCAGTATGATGCTTTGCGCGGCGGCGCCGGAATAATCGAGGCCTTTGAAGCCGTCGGAATAGATCTTGTAGACCATCAGATTGGTCGCGTTCGCCGGACCGCCCGCCGTCATGATGTCGACGATGCCGAAGGAATCCTGAAAGCTCTCGGTGATGTTGATGACCAGGAGGAAAAAGATTGTCGGCGTGATCAACGGGAACTGGATATCCCGGAAACGTCTGAGAACGCCGGAGCCGTCCATCGCCGCCGCCTCGACCAGTGAGCGCGGGATTGCCTGCAGGGCTGCGAGGAAAAAGATGAAGTTGTAGCCGACATATTTCCAGGAGAACGCGATGATGACAGAAGCCATGGCGTCGGCACCATTGAGGCCGGGGTCCCAGAAGCCTGGCCAGACCTTGTTGACGGCGGCCATGAAGCCGGCTTCGGGCGCCAGGATGAAGCGGAAAGCCATCGCCAGCGCAGGTGCTGCGATGCCGTAAGGCCAGATCAGCACGACGCGGTAGAGGCGTGAGCCGGCAAGCTGGCGGTCGGTCAGGGTGGCAAGCACCAACGCGATGACCATGGCAAGGCCGGTGCTGATGCCGGCAAAGATCAGGCTGGCGGTGATCGAGTTCCAATAGTCGGTGTTGGCGAGGATCGAACGGAAATTGTCGAGCCCGACCCAGATGTTGCCGCCGCCCCAGGGTTGCTGCAGCGTCAGCGACCAGTAAACCGCCTGGCCGGCGGGCCAATAGAAGAAGGTGAAGATCAGGAGCAACTGCGGCACCGCGAACAGGATGCCGATCGACCATCTTGAGAAAGTGACGCGTTTTTCCATCGATCCGCCAAAGCCGCCGGGCGGCCAAGCCCTGATATGAAACGGCCGCCCGCCTGTTGTCGGCGGGCGGCCACGAAAAGCCGCCGCTCCGGGCAGCGTCTTGGTCG
>NZ_RZOI01000547.1:0-4234 GCF_004022645.1 Mesorhizobium sp. M4A.F.Ca.ET.020.02.1.1
CCGTTACAGCCGGTTACGGTCTTGTCCTTGACGCGAAGAACCATCATATTCCGCGCAGGCATGCTGGAGCCCCTGCCAGCGGCGCCTGGGCCCGAAATGGCCTGACACCGGACGGGGCAGAAGCAACAGAGGAATTCCAATGGCTGATCCCATTCGCAACTACCAGACGCGCGCCGTGCCCGGCGCCCGTGTCGATGCCGACATCGACCAGGGCCTGCGCGCCTATATGATCAAGGTCTACAATCTGATGGGGCTTGGCCTGCTCATCACAGGCCTTGCCGCTATCGGCACGATCATGCTGGCCACCACCACGGACCCGGCCTCGGCGGTCGCCACGCTGCCGAGCGGCGAGATGCTGACCTCGTTCGGCTATGCCATCTTCGGCTCGCCGCTGCGCTGGCTGGTCATTCTCGCCCCGCTCGCCGCCGTGCTGTTCCTGTCGTTCCGCGTCCAGTCGATGAGCGTTTCGGCGGCGCAGACCACGTTCTGGGTCTATGCCGGTCTCGTCGGCCTGTCGCTGTCGTCGATCTTTTTGGTCTACACGACGGCCAGCATCTCGCAGACCTTCTTCGCCACGGCCGCCGCCTTCGGCGCGCTGTCGCTCTATGGCTATACGACCAAGCGCGACCTGACCGCAGTCGGCTCGTTCCTGATCATGGGGCTGTTCGGCCTGATCGTCGCCATGGTGATCAATATCTTCCTGCAGTCCTCGGCGCTGTCGTTCGCGGTTTCGGCGATCGGCGTGCTGATCTTCGCCGGCCTGACCGCCTATGACACGCAGAAGATCAAGGAGATGTATTTCGAGGGCGACGCCACCGACGTCGCCGGCCGCAAGGCCATCATGGGCGCGCTGACGCTTTATCTCGACTTCATCAACCTGTTCATGTTCCTGTTGCAGTTCATGGGCGACCGCCGCTGATCGGCACTGGACCACTGAGTTCACGAAGGGCGGCCCAACGGCCGCCCTTTTCTTTTGTCCGAGCCTTTGCTGTTATGGGAGGCAGATGAACAGTTTGCATAAATTATGAGCAGCATCGCGATCAGAGCCGCAACGACGGCAAACCTCAACCGAATCACGGAAATTTACGCCGATGCAGTGACGCATGGCACCGCAAGCTATGAGCTGGAGCCGCCCAGCCGCGCCGAGATGGGCAGCCGATTCGACAGCCTGGCGGCGGGCGGCTTCCCCTATCTGGTGGCTGAAAGGGATGGCGTCGTGCTCGGCTATGCCTATGCCGGCCCGTTCCGGCCACGCCCTGCCTATCGTTTCGTTGTCGAGGATTCGGTCTATGTCGCGCCCGAGGCCAAGGGCCAGGGTGTCGGGCGTCTGCTGATGCAAGGGCTGATCGAGGCGGCCGAGGCGGCGGGCTTTCGTCAGATCATCGCCGTCATCGGCGACGGCCACGCCGACAGTGCCTCCGTGCGGCTGCACGAGAAGCTCGGCTTCCGCCATTCCGGCCGCCTCGAGGGCTCCGGCTACAAGCACGGACGCTGGCTGGACACGGTGTTCATGCAACTGTCGCTGAATGGCGGGGCAGGACTTTCGCCGGATCCGGATTCGTGGCCGGAGCGGAGGTTCCGTGATGGACTAAGGGGGAAATGAGGAACCGGGGAATTGGAGAACTGAAGAACAAAAGGAAGACGGCGGTTACATCAGGCCCTGAGTGCCTTCTTCCCTAATTCCTCAATTCCTCAATTCTTCAGTTCCTCCTTTCTCCAGTTCTCCAGTTCTCCAGTTCTCCAGTTCCTCTTCGACTTCCCAGCTCAGGCCTCGATAACCTTCAGCTTGGGATCGAAGACGCCGAGCACGCGGCCGAGCTCCTGGCCGCGCTTCAGGATACGGCCGCCGGCGGCGATGACAGAGAATGCGCCCTGGCGGCGCGCCAGCTTCGGGTCCTTGACGATCTGGAACAGCGGCACCTCGCTGGCGCGGCGGAAGACGGAAAAGACGGCCCGGTCGGAGAGATGGTCAATGGCATAGTCGCGCCATTCATTGGCGGCGACCATGCGTCCGTAGAGCCTGAGGATCTGGTCGAGTTCTCGCCGGTCGAAGCGCACCGGCTGGTCGAGGCGCTCGCGTCGGGCCTCATGCAGCGGGATCAATATTGCGGATGCGTCCCCATCCTCCGTCCCACTGCCACCGCGATCGGTCATGCCTCGATCCTTCGAATGAATCTTCGCCCTCAGAAGTTGGCCCGTTCGCCGTGGAATTGCAAGACCCGGCTAAGCATGCCGGAGCCGCGCTGTTTCCGGAACGTCCAGTCACGTTTGCGAACCGCGTGTTGGAATTGGTGATGCTCTGACACATTGTCGCCACAATTTATCCGCGCTCATGCCCCAATGTCCGACGAGTTTACCGGCGTTGCCTGAGACGGTTCGGTCCGGCACCGGCTCGTAAACCCCAAGCCCCCCGCCCACGGGTCTGCGTCGGATCGAACCAACCTCGGTTTTCCGTTGGAAAATCGGGTGCGACGATCCCAAAACCTAAATGACCGGCGTCAGAAGCAAGCTGACGCCGGTTTTTTATTGCTCGAAGGCTGGGGTCAAAGGCGGTCGGGCTTGCGAATAAACGCAGCGCCGAGGATCGGGCCGGGCATGCCATCCTTACCGACCGACTGCAGCAGCACCGCGCAGCCGGCCTTCTTGGAAATCTCGGTCATCGGCAATTCGTAGCGCTGCGCCTTGCCGTGCCACATGCCGGCGATCTGGATGTCGGAGACAGCGTTCCAATAGGTCAGGCGACGCCCGCTGTTCTCGCCCTGGCCGATCTTGATCGTTTGCGGCGGTTCGAAATAGACGATCACCACATGGGCGTCGTTCGGGCCGTTGCCGGCGTCGCCGGCATCGATCATGACGCGGTCGCTGGTGTGGCTGACCGTCACGCCGACGCGCATGCCCTCGCCGGTTCGGTCGAGGCGCACCAGCGTGCCGTCGACTTCCTTGCGGCTGGCGCCGTTGACGTGGCTGCGGCCGTTGATCACGGCTTGCGGCGTGTAGACAGAGCGGCTGCCGAAGGCACGCATATAGTCATACTGCCGGTCGGTGTTTTCCTTGTTGCTCAGCGTGTCCTGCCAGCCGAGATAGTCCCAGTAGTTGACGTGATAGGCGAGCGCGACGATGTCCTGCTTGCCGGCAAGCTCGGCAAAGAACTCATCGGCCGGCGGGCAGGAGCTGCAGCCCTGGCTGGTGAAAAGCTCGACCACGCCTAGCGGTTTGTCGGCCTGGGGCTTTTCGAGCTCGCCTGCCAGCGCCGTGCCGGCACATGCCGACAGCGCCAGCGCGAGTGCCGCGAGCCGCGAGGGTTTTGCAAATGCCATGGCCGTTCCGATTCCCGCCGGTGACGCCGGCCTTGTTCTGATTGCCAAAATATGTGGCAGAAGCGCCGGTCAACGGGAAGTCACGTTGCGGTGAAATTTTCACCGTTGCAAGCACGCGCAGGGCCGCAATAGGAAGGATGCCTGCACTTCACGCCGCGGTTCGATTCGGAGGGCGCATCATCGTCATGTGGCAGACTCTCTTGGCGCCCGTCGACCTTTACTGCGAGCGGACCGGGCCGGAACTTTGGGCCGAGCCGGCCAATGCTTTGACCAATCTTGCCTTTATTGCCGCTGGATTGTGGGGCGTGCGGGAAGTGCGGCGGCATGGGACCGGAACGTTCGCCGCGATTCTGGCCTGGTGGGTGGTGGCGATCGGGATCGGCTCGACGCTGTTCCACACCTTCGCCGTCAAGTTCACGATCTGGGCCGACGTGCTGCCCATCGCCGGCTTCACGCTGGCTTTCACGCTGTTCAACCTGCGCCGGTTTCTCGGTCTGGAGTGGGGCAAGGCGATCGCCGCCTTCGTCGTCTTCTATGCCGCCGCCGGCCTGTTGACCTATGCGGTGCCGGACTGGCTGCGGCAGGCCTCGAACGGCACGACCGGCTACCTGCCGCCGTTCCTGGCGCTTGCCGTCTTTGGCGTATGGACGGCGGCCAGCGGCAGCGGCGCCGGCCGCTATATCCTGGTGGCTTCGGCGATCTTCGTCGTCTCGGTCGGCTGCCGGATGGCTGATCCACTGGTTTGCGCCAGCTTTCCGCTAGGCACGCATTTCCTGTGGCACATCCTCAACGGGCTGATGTTGGGCGTGCTGCTGGCGGCGGTGGCGCGTCAGGGCGCCCCGAAGGGCAGGGGAATAGGGGAGTGCGGTAGCAAGGAAGCAGGGAATAGGGTGAAGCTGGGGCAAACGGCCTAACCT
>NZ_RZOI01000548.1:0-4231 GCF_004022645.1 Mesorhizobium sp. M4A.F.Ca.ET.020.02.1.1
GCTATGCGCTGATGAGCTTCGTCATGACCGGCGCGCCGCTCGCCATGGTCGGTTGCGGTCTCTCCGCCGACGACGCCACGCTGGGCATTTCATGGCATGTGATGGCGATGTTCGGGCCGAGCTTCTTCACCGGCTCGCTGATCCATCGCTTCGGCGCCGAGCGCATTGTCGCCGCCGGCCTCGTGCTCTTGATCGGCTGCGCCGTGGTCGCCCTGTCGGGGCTGGCACTCTGGCAGTTCTGGACGGCGCTGATCCTGCTCGGCCTGGGCTGGAACTTCGGCTTCATCGGCGCCACCTCCATGGTCGCCGCCAGTTACCGGCCGTCGGAAAAGAGCAAGCTGCAGGGCTTCCACGATTTCGTCCTGTTCGGCTCGGTCGCCTTCGCGTCGCTGATGTCCGGCGCGGTCTACAACGCCTGGGGTTGGGCGATGCTGAACTGGCTGGTGTTCCCGGTCTGCGCGCTCTGCTTCGTCGCGCTCGGTGCGTTGAAGGTGACGAGCTTGCGTGCAGCCAACTGACTCGACAGCCATTCCGACAGTGTGGTCGCGCGTCAGTTCGAGCCTGACCTGATCTGCTCCGGTCTATTACCCAGCGTCATTTCAATCGATCTAAAAGGAGTATGGCGCTGGGCAGGTTTGCCATCGCCTTCGCCTTTTGGGCGAAAGCCGGGCAAAAACCGAACAATATCTTGACGTTCCCAGCCCTGTTTCGCATACAGCCCAGCCAAGGGGTGGATTCCGCCTGGCGGCGTGCATCCCCGTTCCAACGGCCCAGGGAGGGGTTCTTTTGGGCCATCAATCGAGGAAAATTCGGCAATGACCACCATTTACGCCGTCATC
The DNA here is from genome assembly GCF_004022645.1 of Mesorhizobium sp. M4A.F.Ca.ET.020.02.1.1. Classification (NCBI taxonomy): domain Bacteria; kingdom Pseudomonadati; phylum Pseudomonadota; class Alphaproteobacteria; order Hyphomicrobiales; family Phyllobacteriaceae; genus Mesorhizobium; species Mesorhizobium sp. M4A.F.Ca.ET.020.02.1.1. The sequence goes on from NZ_RZOI01000548.1 coordinate 840, forward strand.
GCCTGCGGCCTGCTTTCAGTCCTTTACGCTATCTGGGCGACACGTTCGGTCCTGGCGTCCGATCAGGGCAATCAGCGCATGCAGGAAATCTCCGCGGCCATCCGCGAAGGCGCCCAGGCCTACCTGGCGCGCCAATACACCACCATCGCCGTCGTCGGCATCGTCGTGCTCCTGCTTGCCTGGTGGCTGCTGTCGATCACCTCGGCCATCGGCTTCCTGATCGGCGCGGTGCTCTCGGGCGCCGCCGGCTTTATCGGCATGCATGTTTCGGTGCGCGCCAATGTGCGAACCGCGCAGGCTGCCTCCAACAGCCTCGCCGCCGGCCTCGACATCGCCTTCAAGTCGGGCGCCATCACCGGCATGCTGGTGGCGGGTCTCGCCCTGCTCGGTGTCTCGATCTACTACTTCATCCTGACCGGTCCGATGGCTCTCCAGCCCAATGACCGCATCGTCATCGACGCGCTGGTTTCGCTCGGCTTCGGCGCCTCGCTGATCTCGATCTTCGCCCGTCTCGGCGGCGGCATCTTCACCAAGGGCGCCGACGTTGGCGGCGATCTCGTCGGCAAGGTCGAAGCCGGCATTCCCGAGGACGATCCGCGCAACCCCGCCACCATCGCCGACAATGTCGGCGACAATGTCGGCGACTGCGCCGGCATGGCCGCCGACTTGTTCGAGACCTATGCCGTCACCGTCGTCGCCACCATGGTTCTCGCCGCCATCTTCTTCGGCGGCACCGCGGTGCTCGGCACCGCCATGCTCTATCCGCTGGCTATCTGCGGCGCCTGCATCCTGACCTCGATTGTCGGCACATTCTTCGTCAAGCTCGGCTCCAACGGCTCGATCATGGGCGCGCTCTACAAGGGCCTGATCGTCACTGGCCTGCTGTCGATCGTCGGCCTTGGCGCCGCGACATCGCTGACCATCGGCTGGGGTGATATCGGCACCGTCGCCGGCATCGCCATCACCGGCAAGAACCTGTTCATCTGCGGCCTGATCGGCCTCCTGGTGACCGGGCTCATCGTGGTGATCACCGAGTACTACACCGGCACCAACAAGCGCCCGGTCAACTCCATCGCCCAGGCGTCGGTGACCGGCCACGGCACCAACGTCATCCAGGGCCTCGCGGTCTCGCTGGAATCGACGGCGTTGCCGGCTATCGTCATCGTCGGCGGCATTATCGCGACCTACCAGCTCGGCGGCCTCTTCGGCACGGCGATCGCCGTCACCACCATGCTCGGCCTCGCCGGCATGATCGTCGCGCTCGACGCCTTCGGCCCGGTCACCGACAATGCCGGCGGCATTGCCGAGATGGCCGGCTTGCCCAAGGAAGTGCGCCAATCCACCGACGCGCTCGACGCCGTCGGCAACACCACCAAGGCGGTGACCAAAGGCTACGCCATTGGTTCGGCGGGCCTCGGCGCGCTGGTGCTGTTCGCCGCCTATTCGAACGACCTGAAGTTCTTTGCCGCCAATGGCGACAAGTTCCCTTACTTCCAGGGCATGGGCGAGGTTTCCTTCGACCTTTCCAATCCCTATGTCGTCGCCGGCCTGATCTTCGGCGGCCTGATCCCGTATTTGTTCGGCGGCATCGCCATGACGGCCGTCGGCCGCGCGGCGGGCTCGATCGTCGAGGAGGTGCGCAAGCAGTTCCGCGAGGACAAGGGCATCATGGCCGGCACCTCGAAGCCGAACTACGCCCGCGCCGTCGATCTTTTGACCAAGGCGGCGATCCGGGAGATGATTATCCCCTCGTTGCTGCCGGTGCTGGCGCCGCTGGTCGTCTATTTCGGCGTGTTGCTGATCTCGGGTTCGAAGGCCTCGGCTTTCGCCGCGCTCGGCGCCTCGCTGCTCGGCGTGATCGTCAACGGCCTGTTCGTCGCCATCTCGATGACCTCGGGCGGTGGCGCCTGGGACAACGCCAAGAAGTCATTCGAGGACGGCTTCACCGACAAGAACGGCGCCAAGCACTTGAAGGGCTCCGAGGCGCACAAGGCCTCCGTCACCGGCGACACGGTCGGGGATCCCTACAAGGACACCGCCGGCCCGGCGGTCAACCCGGCGATCAAGATCACCAACATCGTCGCCCTGCTGCTCTTGGCCGTGCTCGCGCACGGCTGAGGCTCAAGCTGTTCGTCGAAAAACCCGCAGGAGTGATCCCGCGGGTTTTTTCATTTCCCGCCGCGGTTCAAGCGATCTGACGCAGGATCGAGCCGTCGGTTATCTTGTCGTCATTGGCCAGCATCATCGCCTTCGACAGGATGACTGACAGGATGTCGTCGCCCTCGAACGGCACATAGGCCGGCCTCGGCCCGGCCGCCTCGTTTGACGGCACGATGCAGAGATAGCGGTCGTTGGGCGCCATCCTGATGTGTCCGGATGCGAAGTTGATCCTGTAGGTCTTGCGCTTGCCGTCAACGATCAGGAACTCGTCCGTGACCGTGCACTGGTTGGCAATCGCGAGGCCGGGCAGGATGGTGGCGATGAAATCGCGTCGGCCCTTTGCCAGGCCGCTGGCCTGTCCTGCCGAATAGCGCTCGCGGTAGTCGAGGAATTCAGGCCGCTCAGACAGCGGGTGGCGCGCGTTGCTGCCGCGATCCTGCCAGTGGCGGTCGTTGCCGATCGAGGTGCGGCCGATCACGCTGTCGATGTCGTACATCGCCTCGCAGAACGCGCGGGGAGGGACCGCATCGACGGGTAGGGGAATTTCGCCCGGCTGCCCGGTCTTGGGGTCGAGCGCGAAGAAGGCCACCCGATCCGTGGCGATGAAGGCGTAGAGCGCGGCGCCGCGCTCGGCCGCCTCGATGTCCTGCACGCGCGTGCCGATGCCGGCGACCCAGAACTCGGCGGCGACACCATGATACGGCAAGGTGAGCCGCACCCGTTCATGCTCGGCATTGTTGCCGTGCATGCTGCGATTGTACGCCGTCCAGCCGCGCTTCTTCAGGATGGCCATAACTGGAGCCTGCTCCAATATGTGCGCGGCGAAGCGGTTGGAGTAGCTGCGTGTGGCAAGCTCAGCGTCGGTGACGACGTAGACCGGCCGCCAGGCCTGGATGAAGGGCTGCTGGATCGTCTGCCTGGCGAGGCTCTCGCGCCAGGCCGCGACGGTCGTGGCCGGGCTGTCCAGCGGATGCCAAAGGTGGACCGTCAAGTCCGGTCCTGGAACCGGGCAGCGAACGCCGGCATGATCGACAAGCTCGCCTTCGCGCGGCATGGCGACGAACGCCTCGCCCTTGGGACCCGCAAAACGCCAGATCAGGCGCTCGGAAAGCGTGCGCAGCAGGCCATTGCCGATCAGCCGGTCCTGCCAGCCCTGGTAATTCCAGTGGCGGCCGTCGCGCCAGGCGCTCTCGATGCGGCGCCGCGCTTCCGGCAGAATCAGCGCGATGTCC